>CAZRJV010000155.1:0-1539 GCA_964600625.1 uncultured Acholeplasmataceae bacterium | reverse complement strand
TTCTTCCACGCAGTTGATGAAGTTGTGATAAACCAAAATTTTCAGCCGCTAAAACAACCATTGTAGTTGCGGTTGGGACATCAATACCAACTTCAATCATTGAAGTTGCTAAAAGGACGGCTCCTTTGGTATCTAAAAAATTTGTAATAACATCGTTTTGTTCTGTTGAATTTAAGTTCCCATGAATGGTAAATAATTTATCACCATATCTATCATGTAGCATAGGATAAATACTATTAATGCTCACATCTTTTAATTCGGAACTAATGGCTGGAACTACAACAAAAGAATGCAAGGATTTATTGCTTGCTTCATCAATTGCGCTTAGAGCAACTTCTAAATCTTTATCAGTTAAATAAGATGTTTTAACAGTCTTTTGTCCCTTTGGCTTAGCTTTGATAATACTCGTTTCCATATCCGCAAACATAGCAATTCCTAAGGTTCTGGGAATCGGTGTTGCGGTAAGATAGATTAAATCAGCAAATTCCGATTTATTTATTAAACTCTCTCGCAGATCAACACCAAATTTATGTTGTTCATCGATAATGACTAATCCTAAATCTTGAAACTCAACGTCATCAACAGCCACCGCATGTGTTCCAATAAGAAAATTAACTTTTCCCGTTTTTATTTCTTCTTTTAGTATCTCTTTATTTTTCGTTTTACTAGTTAATAATTCAACCCTGAGCGTTGGTAATACTCTTGATACACTTTGATATTGTTGGGTCGCAAGAATTTCAGTTGGGGCCATGAAAACAACTTGTTTATTTGCTGTTATTGCGCCTAGAGCAGCAATTACCGCGACAATGGTCTTTCCGGAACCAACATCGCCTTGAATTAGTCTTTTCGCTCTTTTATCATTTTTAAAATCACGATAGATATCATTTACTGCTTCTTTTTGATCATCAGTTAATTCAAAATTTAATGAATTAATAAACGTTTTAACAATATCTAAATTATATGAAATCACCGGACGTTTACGAGGGTTTACGATGTTTTTATGAAGACGAAGTTGAACGTTAATTGCTTCTTCATATTTAAAGCGTTTTAATGCTTGTGATAAATCATCATTTTTGGTTGGAAAGTGAATTTTATTAATTGCTTCTTGCCTTGAAATTAAATTATAACTATTCATTATATCTTGAGGTAAAGTCTCATAAATAGTAAAATCTTTATCATCTAATAGATGTTTCAATGCTCTTCTTATCGTGTAGTCAGTAACATCTGGGATATTATATTTACCCTCAATTTCATCTATTTGTAAATTTTTAGTTATTTTGTTTACTGATATTTGATTTTTATATAAGTCATACTTGCCCTTAATTAACACCAAATCACCGGTTTTAAATTGGTTTAATAAAAATGGTTGCCTAAAGATGATGGCTTCAGCTTGAAAAACATCAACCTTGATCATCATTTTTATAATATGAATTTTAGCATTAATTGTCTTGATATTAGATATTTGGCCAATGATGGTAATTATTTCTTCATGTTTAGCCTCATCAAAATTAGCAATATTATAGTTTTCATATGATTTAG
>CAZRJV010000154.1:0-1554 GCA_964600625.1 uncultured Acholeplasmataceae bacterium | reverse complement strand
ACTAACTTATCATTGTTGTAATAATGCAGTGCTAACTTTGAAACGATTTGATCATTTGGTGCTGATAAAATATCATTAACCCAAGCACCGCCTGGAATTACTAAAAAATCATACTCAAATAATTCCACTTGATTCATCGCGTAATTAGCTTTGATGTCTAAACCATAAGCGGTTCTAATCGAACGATTTGATTTATAAATCGTTACTAAATCAATTTTTAATCCAGCTCTTAACAATAAATCCCTCGTTAAAAGTGCTTCACCGTCTTCAATGTTATTACCAACAATCATAATTCCTTTCATTTTGTTCATCCTTTCAAATATTTTAATATAAATTCATTAATCTTTTCTTTAGCAGCTATTTGTTCCGATTCCTGATATTGCTTAGATTGACCATCAACGCCAATGTGGTCTGAAACATACTTAAAAGCAGCAAATTCGACCTTAAAACGATTAGCAACTTGAAATAGGGCTGCTCCCTCCATATCGGATAAATAAGCCCTTTTGGTGTCAATTAAATCAGTTTGAAATTGGTCTTGTGTTAATAATAACCCTGTCGGTAATCCCATATGATTTTCTATTGATGGCGTAAAGTCATTTGTATTGGGAACTTCACCAAGTTCGTAACCGAAATGTCTTAAATCAAAATCATATTGAATCGCTTTATCTATATAGACAATATCACCAATTTGATAATTGCTAGTTGCCCCGGCCATTCCGATATTGATAACTTGGCTAAATTCATAACTAGCCAATAATTCCGCTAAACCCATTGCCGCATTAACTTTCCCAATTCCAGTTGCGGCGACAACAACTTCTTTTTCAGCAAGAATACCATAATATGATTCTACATTTAATTCCAATTTACGTTTTTGCTTTAAGTTTGAAATAACTACTTCTAATTCTTCGTGCATCGCACCAATAATTAATATCACGCTAAAGCACACGCCTCTCCTAGTTTATCTTGTTCCTCTAAAACTAAAATATCTTGTTTATCTGGGTTTCTTTGAAACCACTTAACAATATAAGGGCACGTAGCGACCGCTTTTAGATTGTTTTCTTTTAAATAGTTGTAAGCTTGCAATACTAAATTAGAGGCCAATCCCCCTGAACGATAACTAGGATCTATATAAGTGCGGTTTAAAATTCGAATCCCTTTTTTATAAATCGGAAACAAAACTTCTCCAATTGCTTTATCTTGATCATATAATAAAATTCTATCTTCTTTTACAACGTATTCCATCTTTATCACCTACCATCATTATAACATGTTATAACAAGAATTTTAAGTAGTTGCGTCAACTATGTAAAATTCTTTTTTATTTAAATTTCTTAATAAAAATAAACCATATCCTATTAATAAAACGATTCCTAAAACAATAATTACCCAATAGAATACACCAATTCCAAAGAAACCACCACTTAGACTAAACCATCCATTTTTTTGATAGTTTAAAAAGAAATAAGGAACGATTTCATTATTACTACCATACGTTACTCCAAAGATAGGATTCATCATTAAAGTAATAATAAAATAACCGAGTGGCATAAATAA
>CAZRJV010000153.1:1045-1581 GCA_964600625.1 uncultured Acholeplasmataceae bacterium | reverse complement strand
TCTAGATTGTAAGATATCACCTGTATTAACTAATTTAGTTACTTCACATCCCGGTTCTTGTAGATGATTACAAGAACTTCCAAACTTACAGTTTGGACTTAATTCTTCAAAATCAGGATAATACCATTTTAACTCATAAAATTCAAAAATATCTAAATCAAGCTTAGAAAACCCTGGCGTATCAGCTATATATCCGCCTCTTATCTTGTATAGTTCTGTATGTCTTGTTGTATGTCTTCCTCTTCCTAAAGCTTTTGATATTTCACCAGTTTTAATATCTAGTTCTGGTTTAATTGCGTTTAAAAACGTTGATTTACCCACACCAGTTTGTCCAGCTAAAACTGTAATTTTGTTTTCGAGAAATATTTGTTCTTTACTTGTACTAGATAAATCTAGACTATTAATATAAAATATATTAATTCCTAGTTTTTCATAATAAGATAAGTCTTTTTTTAAATCTTCTAATAATTCATTATTTGTTAAATCTATTTTTGTAACAAGCAAAGTTGGTTTTAAGTCATTTTTGTATGCTAAAA
>CAZRJV010000153.1:0-1035 GCA_964600625.1 uncultured Acholeplasmataceae bacterium | reverse complement strand
CTCTACCGCAGAAAAAGTTAACAAAAGTTGATCTATATTACTAATATCAGGTCTTGATAGTTCATTTTCTCTTGGTAAGATTTCAGTAATTAATACCACATCTTCACTATCATCATAATAACAATAATCGCCAACTTTAGGACTTACTTGTAAGATTTCAGTTTCTTTTTTAGTCCTTTGTGAAATAGTTCTGTGAAACACAGAACCAGGTTCTACTTTAATATAGCGTAGACCTCCTCTAGCTCTTGCTTGTAGTTCTTGTTTTGTATCTAAATCAACAAGAGTGTAGTTACCACCTATTAATTTAATAATTAAAGCTTTTTTCATGTTATCTTCTTTTCTTGAATACTTCTTAACTGACCACAAGCTGCATTAATATCATGACCTTGTTCTTTTCTTAATGTAACATCTAACTTACCTTGTTTTATCCAATGTAAGAATCTCTTTTGATTTTCAAGTGGAGTTCTTTTATAAGGCGTTTCTAAAACTTCGTTATACGGTATTAAATTAATATATACATTCATTCCTTCTAACAAACGGATTAAAGCCTTAGCATCCTCTTGTGTATCATTTACACCATCAATTAATATGTATTCTATTGTAACTCTACGATTAGTTTTTTCTAAGTAATATTTGATAGCATCAATTACTTTTTGAACTGGGTAAACATTATTAATTTTCATTAGTTTAGTTCTTACTTCATCTCTTGCAGCATGTAAACTTAATGCTAAGTTTACTTGAGTTTTTAAGTTAGCAAACTCAATGATTTTTGGAACAATACCACTAGTTGAAACAGTTATTCTTCTAGCGCCAATATTAAGACCTTTTTGATGATTTAAAATGCTTAAAAAGTTAATTGTATTATCATAATTATCAAATGGTTCTCCAATACCCATTAATACAACTGAATCTATTTTTTCATTAATAACTCTTTCTGTTTGAATTATTTGTAAAACCATTTCACCGACTGTAACATCTCTTTTTTTCTTTAATTGACCGGATGCACAAAATGAACATCCAATATTACAACCAACT
>CAZRJV010000152.1:0-1595 GCA_964600625.1 uncultured Acholeplasmataceae bacterium | reverse complement strand
GAGTTTAGGCCAACTGGTATTTTATCTGACAATAAAATATCTTTTCTCGCAAGTGTTTCTAAAGGAACTTATATTAGATCACTGGCTCATGATTTGGGCAAACAATTAAATATTCCTTCGCACCTATCGTCATTAAGACGGATTCGAAGCGGTAATTTCAATGTCAATGATGCCTATCACCTAGATTCTATCGATGAAAATACAAAACCCACTATGACCTTAACCGAATTTGCCGAGTCTTTGGATAAAGTAATTATCAAACCTTACTTAGAAAAACTAGTCTTAAACGGAATTTATCTTGATTCTAGACAAACAAGTATCAACAAAATGTTTTCTGTATATACGGAAGATAACCGCTTAATTGCCATATATACGCCACAAGAAGATAAATACAAACCTTTGATTATATTAGGAGAATAACATGAAAGTTTATCAAGATCATTATCAAAATTTAAAAAATACCGAGGCATTAACCATTACGATTGGAAACTTTGATGGTGTCCATATTGGCCATCAAGGTTTAATCAACTATGTTAAATCTTTTAAGGATACAAAGTCGGCATTACTTACTTTTTATCCTCATCCGATGAAAGTCCTTAGAAATGTGGAATATCAACAACTAAGCAATCTTGATCAGAAAGCCAAATTCATAGAAGTTTTCAACCTTGATTACATGTTTATAGCGACCTTTGATGAAGCTTTTTCATCCTTAAGTAGCGATAATTTTATTGGTTTTTTGAAAGATTTAAATGTCAAAAGAATTATTATTGGTAGAGACTTTAGATTTGGAAAATACGCAAAAGGAACGATTGAAGATCTACAAAAACAATTTGACGTTGTCGTCTATGATGATGTTAAACGTGAAAACATCCGTATATCGACAACCTATATTAAAGATTTAATTTATTCAGGTGATTTAGAACATGCAGAGATTATGTTGTCAAGACCTTATGAAATCACTGGTAAGGTAATTCATGGTGATGGCGTCGGACGAACTTTAGGAATGCCCACAGCTAACCTTGATGTAAATGCCTATGTTTTACCTAAGAATGGGGTTTATTATGTGAAAGTGTTCTATGAGGATAAAGTTTATGGGGGCGCCCTTAATATAGGTTACAATCCCACAATTAATTATTCAATCACAAAACGTGTCGAAGTCCATATCCTGGATTTTAATGAAGATATTTACGATAAAGCCTTAACCTTGCAGTTTATCAAGTATCTTCGACCTGAATATCAATTTAAATCTAAAGAACTCTTAATGATTCAACTCGCTAAAGATATTCAAAATTCAAAGGCTTTATTTGAAGAAGACATTTAGCAATCGGTTTTTTTCTACAAAACAGCATAAATTATTATCTTTTAAAGTTGACTTATCAATAACAACTAACGTATAATGATTAAAATATTTGAAGATTTAAATTAATTTTAATGGTCACTATCGTTAATAAGATAAGATATTATATAACACATAAAAATCAGAATATTTGGTTTTGAATTAGCTGAAGTTATGATATAATAAAATAAATAGAGGTGTTAAATATGAAATTAATTATCGCGATTGTTTCAAATGATGATGCGAACAAAGTATCAAA
>CAZRJV010000151.1:0-1607 GCA_964600625.1 uncultured Acholeplasmataceae bacterium | reverse complement strand
TTTTGGATATGTTAAATAATTAGTGGTTAAAGTATACCTGTTAAATAATTAGTGGTCACCACTAATTTTCTAACAGGTCATTTTTGATTAAAAAAAGAGTCCTTTTCTATGGTATAATTTTATCGACCTTTAAAATTACACAGAAAGGGGACTCTATGAATTATGATACCATAAAATTTATGAATTTAGAAGAGTATCGTGAAAGAATTGAATCTATTGAACTAACTAAGATTGATAATGTTTTACACTGTAATCTCACTCTAAAAAAGAATGTAGAGCTATGTCCATCTTGTGGATCCAACCAATCAACTGTACATGGTTACTATAAGAAAAAGATTTCTCATAGTATTTCAACTAGTTCTCCATGTTTCATAATTTATAATGCTAGGCGATACAAATGCAGGTTTTGTAATAAGGTTTATTATGAATATAATCCTTTCTCTACCGGTAAAGATCAAGTTAGTACTTATACTATCCTTTCAGTTTTGGATGCTCTTAGAAGTCATACTTCTACTTTTACCTCTGTTGCTGGACAATTTAACTTAACCAAGCAGCAAGTTATTTCAATATTTGATTCTTATGTTGATTGTGGGAGAAAGCAATTCCCTAAGATAATAAGTATAGATGAATTCTACACTTCTAAGTTATCCAGACATAAGTATGCATGTACTATTTTGGATTTCTCGACTAAAGAAATTGTTGAAATATACAGTTCTAGAAAGTTACATTATTTATCCAATCAACTAACAACAATCCCTGAGTTTGAGAGGAATAATGTGGAAATTGTAATAATTGATATGTGGCAATCTTACAAAGACCTTACAAGATGGTATTTTAAGAATGCAATTGTTGCTGTGGATTCATTTCATGTAATAAAGCATCTAAATGACGCTGTAATAAAGATTAGGATTAAAGTCATGAATAAGTTCAATAAGCGTACAAGCAAGCTACAATCAAATGATATGTATTATTATATGTTAAAAAGATTTCACTACTTTTTTGTGAAGAACTTTGAAGATATTTATAGTGGTGATATCAAGATCCCTAAAATTCATTCTAAATGGAGAAAAGATGAAATATTAAAATACTTACTCAGTATAGATGATGACCTAAAATATGCTTATAGGTTAAAAGAAAGATACAGAGAGTTTAATCTAACTGCAGAAAAAGAAAACTGTGAGGAAGAGTTTGATAGTTTAATTTATGAGTTTAATAATTCACACCTAGAAGAGTTTAGAGAATTCGGTAGATTGTTGCAAAACTGGAGAGAAGAGATTATAAACTCATTTATAAGAATAGATGGTAGAAGGTTATCTAATAGTGCAATTGAAGGTGTCAATTCAAGAATTAAAACAATAATTAAAAATGCAAATGGATATAATAACTTTGCTAGACTAAGGAATAGAATAATATTTTCAATAAATAAAAATGTCCCAATAAGAGGGGCTACAAAAAAGAATTAAAGTGTATAAAAAGAAGGTCAAAAAAAGCATTTCAATATAAAACTGAAATGCTTTTATTATGACCACTAATTTTCTAACAGCGGTAAAAACCACTAATTCTTTAACAGCGCGTTTTAATTAAACCACTAATTCTTTAACAGCGCC
>CAZRJV010000150.1:0-1631 GCA_964600625.1 uncultured Acholeplasmataceae bacterium | reverse complement strand
AAAACTGCCAAAAAGGTCATCATAATAAATAAAAACTTTTTCATATCTTTCTCCTAATATATACATGTAAGACAATTTACATGTTATTTTTTTACTTATAAGTGATTGTCCACTATAATTAATTCATGATGATATCACAGACTAGTTTCTTTTCTCCTTACAGCATCGTGACTGGTTAATTAAGGGTATAGCTGTGACTTTAATTAAATATGGTTATTAGTTGGATACAGCATTTAAATGACTGGTTATTTCCTATTAGGTTACATTCGTTAGAGTTTACAGCGTTAGCAGTGTTCATCAAAGAAAGGATGGGATCATTATGATTCTAGTAGGCATTGATGTCGCCTCTAAAAAACATGACATCGTTATAACTAATCAATTCGGTGAAGAGTTTGGAAAACACTTCACAATTGAAAATTCACTTTCAGGATACAAAAAACTCCTTGACAAGATTGAAGAGGCCAAAGAGTTTTTCGTCGATTCTACCTGTCGTATAGGGCTTGAATCAACTGGACATTACTCTAAAAACATCTTACATTTTTTAGTCCAAGAAGGATATGATGTTATCTTCATCAATCCTTTATTAACCAGTATGGACCGTAAGGCATCATCTGTCCGTAAAACTAAGACTGATAAGATTGACGCCAAGGCCATCTGTATGTTCCTTATTAGGAACCAATATGATTTCAAACCCTATACACTATCATCATATCACATTGATGAATTAAAAATACTGGTTAGAAAAAGAAAATCTCTTTTAAAACAACTAAATAGAATCTCAAATCAACTGACAGCTTACATTGATCAAACATTTCCTGAATACTATAAAGTGTTTAAGAAGGTGTTATCTAACGCTTCACTAACGCTTTTATCATCTTATGCCTCTATTTCTGAACTTAAAAGAGTAAGAGTTAAAACCTTAGCAGAACTTATCAAGAAATCTTCTCAAGGTCGTCATGGTATTAACAAAGCCGAACAGTTAAAACAATTAATTAAAGATTCAATAGGTATAGATAGTGAATCACTATCACTTTCTATAAAACAATGTGTTACTGAAATTATCCTAATTAAGAAACATATAGATAATATTCAAGAACTTCTAGAACATCATTTGAGCAGATCTAAAACTACTTTATTGACTATTCCAGGAATTGGTGTGATAACCGGTTCAATTATCTTGGCTGAAATTGGCGATATTAATCGTTTTAATACAGACGATGAATTATTAGCCTATGCTGGGTTAGATCCATCAGTTTACCAGTCCGGTAAATATGAAGGAAACTTTAAAATTTCTAAACGTGGATCTTCTATTTTAAGATGGGCAATATTTCAAGCAGCTAAGATAACAGTTATACATGACCCAGTTTTTAAGGCTTATCACGAAAAGAAATTATCTCAAGGTAAGCATTATTTTACAGCTATAGGCCATTCAACTAAAAAACTTCTAAGAGTTATTCGTTCAATACTCAAAAATAATAGTGTGTATGTGAAATCTAATTAACCATATTTAATTTCCAAAGATCTAAATTCAAGATGTTTTCTGAGCATCTTTTTTAAGTATGCCCTAATATTACTAAAACCAAATTATTAATAACTATCTTTATACTTGACTTTTATTTAATAGTTGGCTT
>CAZRJV010000149.1:0-1656 GCA_964600625.1 uncultured Acholeplasmataceae bacterium | reverse complement strand
TCAGGTTGTTGACAAAGTCAGCAGCCTTTTTTGTTTGCTTTAATAACTCTTTATTGTATATTGACTTTTTATAAATTATGTAGTATAATTTAAGTATATAATATAGAGTGAGGGTTTCTTATGTATTACGAAAAATCAAAAGATAAAGTTGCTTTAGATAAAAACCAAATTGAGTTTGTATGCTTGGATCAACTAGTTCCTGCTGACCATTTAGTTAGAAAAATAGAGAATTCTATTGATTTTAGTTTTATCCATGATTACACTAAGGAGTATTATAGCCAAGATACTGGTAGACCTTGTTTAGATACAGTTACTTTATTTAAGATTATTATCTTAAGTTTTTTAGTTGGTAAAAACAGTATTCGCGGTATCTTAGAAGAAACTAAGGTAAATATGGCTTATAGATGGTTTTTAAACCTTTCACTTACTGGAACTGTGCCAAACTATTCAACTTTTACCCAAAACTATATTAGACGATACAAAGATACAGATGTCTTTGAAAAGATATTCAATAGAGTTATAATAGCTTTAATCGAAAACAAGGTAGTTGATTCATCTGTTATATTTGTGGATGGAACACATATTAAAGCTAGTGCAAATAAGAAGAAATTTATAAAGAAACAAGTTAGTGTTGCTTTTACTAAATTTGAAGAGCAAATACAAGAAGAGATTAATGAGTTTAGAAAACAAACAGGTCGAAATGAGTTTGATTATTTTGATGATAATGATGATGATAACCCAAATATAATGGTTGATGATGAAACTGGTGAAGTCAAGAACATCAAAGAGACTAAAACAATAAATATTAGTAAAATAGATCCAGATTCTGGGATGTTTGTGAAAGGGGAACATGAAAGGCATTTCGCGTATGTTGATCAAGTTGCTTGTGATAGATTCGGATGGATTTTAGGTTTTGATGTAAACCCAGGAAATATGCATGACTCAAAAGCATTCTTGCCATTCTTTAAAGAACGGTTATTAAAGTATAATCCAGATGTTGTTTGTGGTGATGCTGCTTATAATAATACTTCAATTGCTAGATTTACTGAAGAATATAATGTGCAACTTCTAGCACCTTATGTAAGACCAAAGAAAGACAAAGATTCATTCGGTAAGGGTTTTAAATATTATTTAGAAGCAAACTGTTATCTATGCCCTAATGGGAAAATGTTAACTTATAACAATATAGATAAAAATGGTTATATGGAGTACACAATAGAGAAGCATGAATGTAATGATTGTCCTTTTAAAACAAGATGTCTTAAGAGTTATCCAAAAAAGGTAGTAAGACATCATCTATATTCTGATTACTTAAAATATAATAGAATTTATAGATTAAGTGAAGAAGGTAAATCTACATATAAACTTCGTAAAACATCCATAGAGAGAGTTTTTGCGGAAGCAAAAGAAAACCATGGACTTCGTTTTACTAGGTTTAGAGGACTTAAAAAAAATCGACACATTAGGTGTCTTCTTTATGCATGCCTCAATCTTAAAAAGTTAGCCCTCTTATTAAATAAGAGAGCTATCAACCAAAATAAACCAATAACAACATAGAGATATAGTTATCTTTATGTTGTTGTTTTTGTTTTAAATGAAAATATCAAAAGATAATTTAAAAAAGTGTCAACAAAACTTTGTTTGTCAACACTCTGA
>CAZRJV010000148.1:0-1674 GCA_964600625.1 uncultured Acholeplasmataceae bacterium | reverse complement strand
ATCTACTAAATATTTGTCTGGTTTTACAGGCTTTCCACTTCTTGCACCGATTGCTACTTGAAATAAATTAGGAAATAAATCATTAATTAATAGTTTAACATCATGATCATCTTTATTTGAAACTACTGCTAGTTTGTATCCTAAATCTTTCATTTTTTTCAGAACTTCTAATATACCATCATAAGGTTTTGTTAAGATATTATTGTTATTTTGATAATACTCTTGATAAAAAGCATGTATTTTTAAAAACTCTTCTTCTTTAACATCTTTTGGAAGAGATTGTTTAATTAAATGCCTAGATCCACTTCCTAAATTCATCATAGTTTCAAGTGGTTTTTTGGTTGGATAATTAAAATGCTCTAGTGTATAATTAACAGCATTATTTAAATCATCTAATGTGTTAAGTAGTGTTCCATCTAAATCAAAAATAATTCCTTTTATCATAATATCACCATATCTATATTATCAAATTTAGAGTAGTTTGTCATAAATTTGAAAATTATTTAACTATTAGTTTAATTATAAACTTATGTTGTTGACAAATTCTAAATATATGATAAAATATCATTGCTCGGGGATGTTTATGGATTCGCCGGGGTATGATGTGTTATTATAAGCAAGCCTTGGTTGCGCAAGTAAAAACGTGAGGTTACAAATAACCGGAAACCAAAATTTATTATTTGCTTAAGAAAAAGCAAAAACCAAACCTTTGAATCGCTTACGTTCAATGGGGCGGCTAACTTTTAGTAAGATATACTAGTTTAGATGCTAATATAAACTGGCGAACTTTAATTAGCTAGCTAATCTTTAGTTTGAGTATTTAATAAACTTAGTGAAATAAACTAAATACTATAAGCTTGTAGAAAATAATATCATGTGTGCTTCGTACAGGGGTTCAAATCCCCTCATCTCCACCAATTGAAACTGTAAAACGGCATTAATATGCCGTTTTTTTATTTTAAAGAGCAATAAAAAAACGGATTTTGATTAATCCGTTTATCTTTAATTTAATTTATTTCTTCTAGTTTATTTGTTGGAGTTAGCGTTAAGTTTACTAACCATGTTTCGGTACGGTAAAAATGAATCGCTATAAACATTTTAATAATATCAACCACTTTTGTTAGGGCGAATATTCCAAGTAAACCAATTTGCCATTTAGACTCCATAAATGCTAGTAAAATTGTAATTGGGATTCCTAATATATACATAGGAACTTGATCTAGGAAAAATGCTTTTATTGAATCGCCACCGGCTCTTAATGTATAAAAAACCATTGAGTTAAATCCGTAAAATACAATTAGTCCTGAATTAATTAATACTAAATAATATGCATTCCAATAATGAATTGGATCATTTGTAAGTAGTTTTAATAAAAGCGGTGATGTACTTACAACTAAGACAATTGCAACAATTGTTGTCATAAACATTAATCCAATTAGTTTTTTAGATATATCTTTAGCTTTTTCAAAATCATTAGCACCTAATGCAGAACCGACTAATACTGCGGTTCCGGTTGCTAAACCGGCATAATATACCGAAAACAAGTCGGTAATATTTTGAAAATAGTTATATGATTGTAACCAAGATGTGTTTCCCCATGTAATAAATAACGCCATGAGTTGGACACCAATTGCCCACATCATTTCATTTAAAATAATAGGAACACCTTTTTTA
>CAZRJV010000147.1:0-1719 GCA_964600625.1 uncultured Acholeplasmataceae bacterium | reverse complement strand
AAAGCTATTTTTTAGAAAATAATTCCAAAATAAAAACCACAAGTCTGGTTTTATTGCATACTTATTAGAATTTAGGATTAAACTATTTTGTAAATATAGTTTTCCTTTCTTGAAGACGCTTTTCTTACTTCGCCCTTCGGATAACCTATTGTAATATGCCCAACGCCTATATAGTCAGTATAGTTAATTCCAATAGTTTCTAACATTTTTTGCACATAATCATAACTCATTTGTTCATCGGCACGATTGATCCAGCAAGTACCAAGCCCTAACGAATGTGCTGCTAGCATCATGTTTCCTAAAACTAAACTACCGTCTTTAATAGCACTATTAGATTCCTTATTTGCTATTACCAAAACGATAGTAGGTGCTCCAAAAAACGGATCGGTTTCTTTTTTATATATTTCAGCATTGATTTTCGACAATTCTTTAATTACTCTTTTATCTTGAATTGCGATAATTACCGGTGATTGCAAACCGCGAGCACTAGGAGCATAGGTTCCAGACTTTAGAATTAAATCCAGATCACTTTCCTTAATTTGTTTAGAATCATATTGTCTAATACTTCTGCGTTCTAAAATATTATTTATGGTCTGATTTGGCATTTTGATTCCTCTTTTCTATATCCATAATTTTAACATAAATAAAAGTAAAGCCAAAACATCGGCTCTACTTAGTTAAATTTTTGGTAGTCTATTTGAATAGGTTAACGCTTCATTAAGTTTTTATGTAAGATTAAAATTAATTCCCTTAAGCTCTTGGCTGCAACCGCAGTTGAAGATCCACTTGCATCAAGCATTGGTGCTAGTTCAACGATATCAGCACCGACAATATGATTTAGTTTTTCAAATTGGTCAAAAGCCCATAATAAATCTTGATAACTAATTCCTCCTGGCTCTGGAGTGCCCGTCCCTGGAAAAACACTTGGGTCTAAGACATCTAAATCAATAGTGATATAGACCGGTTTATCTTTTAATTTTTCAACAACTTTATCAAGACCAGTTAAATTAAACATTTGAGTAGTTACATGTCCTTTAGAAATCCAATCAAATTCTCCTTCATCACCACTACGAATACCAAACTGATATATTTTTCCTTTTCCAAGAAAATCATAAGCTTTCCTCATAAACGTAGCATGGGATAACTCCATGCCATAAAACTCTTCCCTTAAATCGGTATGAGCATCTAAATGAATGATATGTAAATTAGGATGTTTTTCATACACCGCTTTAATAACAGGAAGGCTAGATAAGTGTTCTCCGCCAATCATCATTGGTATTTTATTATCAGCTAAGATTTGGGCAGTCGTTTCATATACAACATCTAGCGCCGTTTTAACGTCACCAATAGGTAGTTCTAAATCACCAATATCACAAGTTTTAAACTTTTTCAAGTTAGCCTTGCGATATGGACTATACCACTCAACACCAATCGAATCAACTCGAATTGCGTTTCCTGCAAATCTAGTTCCAGGTCGAAATGAGGTTGTAGCGTCAAATGGAACGCTAAATATTACGACTTGGCTTTCATGATATTCATTTTGACAACTTTGAAATGATAAATCTACTTTTTTCACTCTTCGTCTTCCTCCCAACCTGATTTTTCTAGATCGACAACTTTAACCATTCCCCATTCTGAATCACTTAAAATTGTTGAACCTAAATTATGATATTTGTTTAAATCATTAATAATTTCTTCAGTTATAACTTCACCTGGAAT
>CAZRJV010000146.1:0-1733 GCA_964600625.1 uncultured Acholeplasmataceae bacterium | reverse complement strand
CAATTGGTCCAGCAACTAACACTCCAGAAATGATTGAAAACTTAATTTTAGCAGGGATGAATGTGGCGAGATTAAACTTTTCTCATGGGACCCACGAAGAACATCAAAAAATAATTGAACTAATCCGTGATAAATCAAAAAAATTAAACAAACATATTGGTATTTTAGTAGACACTAAAGGTCCTGAAATTAGAACAGGTGCTTTTGAAAATGGCTCTGTATCTTATGAAAAGGGAGATATCATTAAAGTTTTTAAAAAAGAAGTATTGGGAACTAAAGAAGGTTTTCATATAAATGTTAAAGAATTATTTCACGATATTTCGATTGGTAATATAATTTTAATTGACGATGGTAAAGTTATATTAAATGTTTTAGAAGTTAGAGATGATTATTTATTGTGTGAAGTTGCGAATAAAGGAGTAATTAAAGATCGTAAGGGTGTTAATACTCCAGGTGTTCATATCTCAATGCCTTTTGTCAGTAAAAAGGATTCTAAAGATTTAGAATTCGCAGTTAAGATGGATATTGATATGATTGCTTTATCATTTGTAAGAAATGCTAGTGACGTCATGCAAATAAGATCAATTTTAAATTTTTTAGATGGTAATAATATTGAACTTATTTCTAAAATTGAATCTCAACAAGCAATGGATGCTTTAGATGAAATTTTAAATGTGTCAGATGGAATTATGGTAGCAAGAGGTGATTTAGGTGTAGAAGTTTCAACTCAAGCAGTACCTTTATACCAAAAGAAAATGATTTCAAAAGCAAATGAAAAAGGGAAACCTGTAATTACTGCAACTCATATGTTAGAATCAATGATGCATACGCCAAGACCAACAAGAGCTGAAGCTAGTGACGTAGCTAACGCAATTTTAGATGGTAGTGATGCAATAATGCTTAGTGGTGAAACAGCATCTGGCTTATATCCAATTGAAGCAGTAGAAACAATGGATATTATTGCAAAAACAATTGAACCAACGATTGATTATGAAAATAGATTACAAAAATCTTTATTAACTTCAGAAAAAACAGTTAATGATGCGATTGGAATGAGTGTGGCACAAAGTGCTTTAATACTACCTGATGTATCTGCTGTATTTGCCTTTACAGAAACTGGTGGAACAGCTAAAAGATTATGTAAGTTTAGACCATCAGTTCCTCTAGTAGCTATTACAAAAGAACAAAAAACTTGTAATAAACTTACTTATTATTGGGGAATAACATCAGTTTTCCGTGATGACTATAGTGATTTTATCTCATATGACAGAGTAGCTGTTGATGTTGCTAAACAACTTGGTTATCAAAATGGAGATAAAATTATTATTACAAGTGGTTATTTACAACAACACGGTTCAACTAACACTATTAGAATAATTGAAATTAAATAATTAAAAGGAGAAAAAAACTCCTTTTTTTATTTCTTTAATAAAAATAAGTGTTATAATTAAAAAGTGCTTCAATAGCTCAATTGGATAGAGCAGTACCGTCCTAAGGTAACGGCTGAGGGTTCGAGTCCTTCTTGGAGCGCCACGATTGAATTTTAAAATGCTACACTTTGGTGTGGCATTTTTCTTTATACTATTAATGAAAGTGACTTTAATAGAAACAAAATAAAAATAACACAAAATCACTAGGTTGTATTTAACAAAATAACTAGTTTATAATTGACAAAATCACTAGGTTGTCATATAATCTAATTAGAGGTGGTAAGTTATGAAGTTAAAGCCTAG
>CAZRJV010000145.1:0-1785 GCA_964600625.1 uncultured Acholeplasmataceae bacterium | reverse complement strand
CCAAGTTAGTAGAATAGGTTTGATACAAATGTATCAAGCCTTTTTTTGTTGTGAAGATAGGGAGTTTTGTCCTTTCTTCCAGAAAACAGTAAACATCAATTAAACCTTAAAATCTTGAAACCTGTTATTATAAAATTAAAAATGACAAAAATGCAAAAATCACAACTACAATTTAACGATCACCTTACGATTTACACGATTATAAAAAAGATAACTTTATCCATAATATTCAAGTGTGTAGCTGTTAAGTGATGAAAAAGCTGTTAATGGTATTTTATTACTAGGTCAATATATTGGTAAACATTGGTATGAAATTAGGTCATTACTAACAAGAATTGTATAATAACTTCATGTATTAAGAACATGAGGTGGAAAGAATGCTAACGATTTAACTACTATAAAATAGAAAAGATGATAAAAAAATCACACTTATTTAAGTATTATCCATAAAAATCTTGATTTCATTCACAAATAATGTATAATATATGTGAACGTAGGTGATATTTTGGAGAAAATCAATAATCTTGAAAAAATTAAAAATGTAATCAAGCAAAGCGATCCGGGTACTATTTTTATTAGTTCTGATTTTGCAAATATTGCAAATAATGAAGTTATAAGAAAAAATCTATCACTTTTAACTAAAAGGGGTTTTATAAATCGAATCAGTCACGGATTATACATAAAACCAGAGTACGGCAAATTAACAAATGAGCTAATTCCTTTTGACATAGATAAAGTTGCAAATGCTATTGCTAGAAATCATGGATGGAAAATTATTCCTTTTGGGCAAACTGCTTTAAATATTTTGGGGCTATCAAATCAAGTTCCTACAAACTATGAATACTTAAGCGATGGACCATATAGATCTTATGAAATAGATGGTTATAATATTAATTTCATGCACCGCGCAAACAAAGATTTAAATGATATTCCTTATAAAACTGCATTGATTATTTCAGCTATTAGAGCTCTTGGAAAAGGAAATGTTGCAAATAATCATATTGAAATAATAAAATCAAAATTATCCGATGAAGAAGAAAAAAAAATATTAGATGATACAAAGTATATTACAAAATGGGTAAGAACGGTACTAGAAATAGTTGTTGCAAAATAAAAGGGAGAATATATGTTAAAAGTAATCAATTTAAAGTTAAGTGAAATTAATGAATTAGTAAGACTTACTGCAGATAAAATGAAACTTCCGCCATCAATGGTTGAAAAGGATTTTTGGGTAAGTTATATGTTGGAGTACCTGTTCAATCGATTTGAGTACAGACATTTATTAGTATTTAAAGGCGGAACCAGTTTATCTAAGGGATACAATTTGATTGAAAGATTTTCTGAAGACATTGATGTGGTACTAAATTTAAAAGCTCTAGATGTGTCTGAAAAAGAATTCAATAAAGCAAGAAGTAAAAATAAACAGGATGAATTTAACAAAAACTTGCTCCATATATCATATCAATTTTTAAAGAATAATTTTTATAATACAATTAAAAAAGATATTGCTCTTGAATTAATTCATCCGCATGAATTTATTTTTAATGAAGAAGATGGTTCAATTAGCTTCAAGTATCCTCAAATGTATCAAGATCCAACATTATTACAAGAAATAAGATTAGAAGTAGGAGCGCTTGCATCATGGACACCTTTTGAAGAGCTAACCATTAAATCATTTGTTGCTAATTACTATTTTAACTTTTTTAACAAACCAGAGTTCAAAGTGCTAACTACACAAGCAAAAAGAACTTTTTGGGAAAAAATAGTTATCCTTCATAAAGAAGC
>CAZRJV010000144.1:0-1800 GCA_964600625.1 uncultured Acholeplasmataceae bacterium | reverse complement strand
AGATTATTAAATGGGAAATACTGAATTATTATTACTAAAACTAGCAGCCGTTTTAATTATTGGTTTTATTGGGGGACAAGTAGCCAAATTATTGAAACTACCTAATGTTTCAGGCTACTTAGTTTTTGGGTTATTACTTGGACCTTCGCTTGGTCTAATTATTCCGGGATTTGAAGGAATAATTAGTTCAACCGACCAAGTAAATTTAAAATTTATTAGTGAGATTGCTTTAGCGTTTATCGCTTTTAGTATCGGTAGTGAGTTTAATGTTAAATCAATTAAAAAAAGCGGTAAGGAAGTAAGCATCTTAACTGCATTTGAAGTTTTTGGAGCAGTACTATTAGTATTTACTTTTATGCTCTTATTTCCAAAACCTCAAAGCTTTCAAACTAGTCAAGGTTTAACTGCTTATAATCCATTTAGCAAGCCTAATATCGCATTTTCAATGATTTTAGCAAGTATGTCAGCTGCAACTGCACCAGCAGCTACACTAATGGTAATTAGGCAATACCGTGCTTATGGACCAGTTACAAAAAAAATCTTACCGATTACCGCTTTAGATGATATATTTGGTATTGTAATATTTGGATTTTTTATCTCAATTGCTCAGATCTTAGTTCCAGCTGAAGGAGCAAGACAAGTTCATATCGCATTGATGATTACAAAACCATTAATTGAAGTATTTGGTTCAATATTAATTGGATCAGCGATCGGTTATGTATTATCAGTAGTTGCTAAGAGATTTGACCGTGAAAGAGATGATATACAAGTACTAGCAGTAGCATCAGTAATATTATCAATTGGGTTAATATCACTATTAAACTCAGAAAATGTTTTAGGTCAATACGGAATAAGTTTTTCTCCACTATTATCTAATATTATGACAGGTGCATTTATTGCTAACTTAACTCGTAGACCAGCTCGAACATTTAGTGCAGTTAACGACTTTACAACACCGTTTTATATTGTTTTCTTTACAATGGCAGGTGCGAGTTTAGATCTTGGTATTATCAAGACTGAATGGTTGATTGCGGTAATAAGTGTTGTCTATATATTAGCGCGTGGATTTGGTAAATACTTTGGTATTTATGCAGGTGCCCTAGTCGCTAAGAGTAATGATAACATCAGAAAGAATTTAGGATTAGCGCTCCTCCCACAAGGTGGAGTTTCAATTGGGTTATTGGTAATTGTGTCAACATCGATGAGTACAATGTATCCATTAATTTCAACGATAATTATGTTAAGTGTATTAGTTTATGAAACGAGTGGTCCGATTTTTGCTAAATTGGCAATCTCAAGATCTGGAGAAATTAACGGCCTTGATAAACTTGATGAGTTATCAAGTGTTGCTGACTTAGTTCCACAAACAGAAGGAGAATAATTATGAACGTGTTATTTATTGTTTTAAATGATTTAGCTTATTTAGATGAAATTTTAGAAGAGTTTGTTGAGTTAAAAGTAAGAGGCGCAACAATTATTGAATCTCAAGGAATGGCCTCAGCTATTTTACATAGCGAAGGATTAAACTTTCTAATGCAAGGAATGTTTAAAAGTGGAACCGCTGATGAACAAAAATATTCAAAAACTATTTTTACAGTAATCCCAGATCAAGAACAACTAGATAAAACTGTAAAAGCAGTTAGTAAAATAGTTGAAAGAAGTAAAAAACAAACTATCGGATTCATGTTTACAGTGCCTGTATCAGGAATTTATCCATTATCAAAAGCTAAAAAATAATATATTAATTTAATAATAATTTAAGAACGCTTTTCATTTAAGATGAAGAGCGTTCTTTTTATA
>CAZRJV010000143.1:0-1801 GCA_964600625.1 uncultured Acholeplasmataceae bacterium | reverse complement strand
TGAAGTTCCTACAAAAAGTGTGACTATTTTTTCTAAGCCGCTTTATTAATTAATTTTTCTAATTTTAATTGCATTTCTAATGGAGTTATATACCCTAAAGTTGAATGGATTCTTTTGGTATTATACCAACTTATATATTCTCTTAAACATCTATATAACTGTTCTTTTGATGTAAATCTATACCTATTAGTGCATTCATATTTAATTGTCTTAAACAAGCTCTCAGCAGCTGCATTGTCCCAGCAATTCCCTTTTCTGCTCATGCTTTGAGTTATTTCTATATTTTCTCTAAATATACTAGTGATTTTGTTTGAAGCATATTGTATTCCTTGATCTGAATGAAAAATAAAATTTGATTTCGTTTTCCTTGAACTTATTGCCGACATCCAAGCCCTCCAAACAGTATTCTCAACAGTCATGTCTTCGCTCAAGGACCAACCAACTATTTTTCTGTCTGCCAAATCCATAATGGTTGTAAGGTAATTCCAGTCATCATTTACTCGAATATAGGTGATATCTGAAACCCACTTCTTACCTATCGTTTGGCTACAAAAATCTCTATTTATTATATTTTTAGCAATTGGATATGAATGATCAGATTTGGTTGTGATTACAAACTTTCTCTTTAAAACACTACGTAATCCCATCTTTTTCATTAATACTGCAACGTAGGATCTTGAATAATAAAGATCTTCACGTTCTAGAATTTTCTGAATACGATAACTGCCATAAACTTCTTTATTCTCTTTGAATATCTCACTTATTCTACTCATTAAATGAAGTTTAGAGATGCTTTCTTTAACAACACCCTTGTTCTTTAGCCAATTGTAATATGAGTTCTTACTAATTTTTAAACAGTAACACATCTTTTCAACAGGGTACAACTCTTTGTTTTTAAACACAAAGTCATACTTTAACTGTCGCTCTTGGAAAAGATGCTCACTGCCTTTTTTAATATATCACGCTCTAATCTTGTTTCACGTAACTCTTTCTTTAATTGCTTTAATTCAACTTCAGAAGCAGTTAGCTCTCGTTTCTTAGATAAATCTCCATTCTTTTGATCGTATTCTCTACGCCAACGTCTAATCATGCCATCTTGAAGGTTATACTCTTCACAAATTTCACGTACACCTTTACCTGATTGTAGCAACTCTACTATCGTTGTTTTAAATTCATTATCAAAATGTCTTCTCATATTACAAATTTATGGTTTCGGACTTAATAAATTCGTCACATCAAATGTAGACACTCCATCTATGCTTAAACTAAACTCTAAATATAAATAAGTTAAGTTTATTAAACCAAAATAAAAATTTCTCAATATTCCCAAATAAATTAAGCAACTATTTAATAAAAGAACAAAGTGCTTTTATTTTAACATAACATTATTTAACTTTTATATCAAGTTGCGGTATGTTATATTAAGTTTATAAAAGTAATTATTAATTCAAATTTTAAAAAAAATGAAAACCACAGTGCAAAAATTGAAAGTTATAACACTTATCTTAATAAGTTCATTAATTTTCTTTTCTTGTTCAAAAGATAATGACAAACCTTCCAACAAAACTCCAGCAACTCCTCAAGTAGAAGGGTATGGAGAATTCACTATTAGCGGCGATATTGAGCGATCTGGAACATTTGAATTAACAAATTCAAGTTATTACTTTGGCTTTTTTGATGATAGATTTATTCTAGATTTTGAAGTAGAAGAGTTTGTTGATGGGAGTTCATTTCCACGCGGAGTACATGATTTTTCTTTTGTTAGTCATTTTTCAAGCATAGGTGAAGAGGAACTTCCACC
>CAZRJV010000142.1:0-1805 GCA_964600625.1 uncultured Acholeplasmataceae bacterium | reverse complement strand
CCCTTATTTCTTAATGGGAAATGGTGAAGTAAAAATTTTTACAATAAAAAAGAATAAATAATAACTGTATTTTTTAATAGAAGACGTCATTTACAATATTAAATGGCGTTTTTTTATATTCATTTAGTTCAAATATCCATAATTAATTTATGCTATTTATAAATATATTCATTTTTATAAAATGCGTTTAATTTATTTTATCATACTTTAATATGCATATTTCTAAAGCAAAAAGACATGCTTTTTAATAAACCATGTCTTCATAAGAGTGAAACTCACTTGAAATCTCAAGGGATAAAATAGCATCCAAAGGATACCAATAGTTATCAACCTTCAACTGTCTTTTTACCATATCTAATTTTTGGATTGAGCCAGTAACATATAGGATTGAATCGTCTTTATAAATATATGTTGAGATAGATTTTTGAAATTTTAACGCAGTAGAGATTTGATAATTCATTATAGCGAGTTGATCTTCAGACAAAATAGGTTTGCTTGGTTTCAATCGTTTATTTTTAAGTTCATAAACTGCCTGTTTAAATCCTGTTAATGCGTCAAAGGGGAGCCACTTAATTAAACCTCTGTCTAGATTTTTAAGCATTATGACCACCTACCGATGCCTCCCGTTTACGTTTTGTAGATGCTTCATATAAGACAGATGCCTTATCAATCGAACTTGCGCCATATTGATGTTTTATAACATCAACCACTGAATCTAATTGATACTCAAGTTGCTCAGCCTGATAATCTTCAAACAAACTAAGCTGTTGATTTGTTGTAGTTGTAAGATTTGATGCCCCTATATGAATTCGTCTAATTGGATAATCCTCAACAAATGAATCAAATAAATGATATAGTGCTTCTAAAATTTTTTTTGGATTTGACGTTTTATTGTCTAATCTTAATTGTCTAGAAAAACCACCACCATATTCCTTTGAATAACCAATACCTAAGCTAACGACCCAACACATTTTTTTATTTAATCTTAGTCGTCTTGCTAAATCATCTGTCATTTCCCTAATAATTAACTTAGTATCGCCATAATTATAGTTTTTAAATAAGACTTGACCAACTGAGTAACTTTGATGAATGCTTTTTAATTCGTTTTGATCTTGGATTTTCGATTCGTCACGACCATTCGCGTGATTGTAGAGTTCCACACCCATAATCCCAAAATATTTATGAAGTTTTTTTGGATCATAGTTAGCTAGTTCACCAATATCATAAATACCTAAACGGTTTAAATTTTTCTCCATCCTTGGTCCAATACCCCACATTTTTGAAAGTGGTTTTACTGGCCATAATTTTTTTTGAATATCATCTTTAGTCCAAGTTGCGATAAAATCTTTTTTCTTTTTTGATTCTAAATCTAAAGCAAGTTTAGAAATCAGCATATTAGGGCCAATTCCACAAGTTGCATAAAGGCCTAATTTTTCATGAATTGTTTTTAGTATTTTTTTAGCCAATTCATAAGCTGTCATTTTGTAGTAATTTAAATAAGATGTTACATCTAAAAAGGCTTCATCAATTGAGTAAACAAACAAATCTTCATCGCTAATGAAATCTAAATAAATATCTAAAACTTTAGTGGAATATTCAATGTATGTGTTCATTCGCGGTTTTGCAAAAATAACACTATGAATTTTATCGATTTCAAAAATTCGACATCTAGAAGGAACCCCTAAGTTCTTTAAATAAGGCGAAACCGCTAAAACAATTGAGCCTCCACCCCTAGACTCATCAGCAACCGCTAAAGGGGTTAAAAAGGGATTTAAATCGCGTAAAACACATTCTACACTGGCATA
>CAZRJV010000141.1:0-1810 GCA_964600625.1 uncultured Acholeplasmataceae bacterium | reverse complement strand
TTATGAATATCGCAATTTTAACTCAGTATTTACCATTTTCACTAAATGAACATGTCGGAAGTGGTAGACCTTGGGATTTAGACCGTCGCGATTCTTCTGTTACAATCCTACATCCACACGAGTCGTGGTATATGGGAACAGCGGATGCTGTTAATAAAAACATGAATTATGTCAGACGGAAAAAACCAAAATATGTTTTAATTTTATCAGGAGACCATATTTATAAAATGGATTACCGAAAATTAATTCAAGAACATGTCAGATTAGGTGCTGAGATGACGATTGCAACAAAAGTTGTTCCATTCGAAGATGTATCACGTTTTGGAATCTTAGAAACTGATAAAGATGGATATGTTGAAAACTTTGTTGAAAAACCAAAAACATCAAAATCTAATCTAGCTTCGATGGGAATTTATTTATTTAATTATCAAACACTAGTTGATGCCTTAGCAGAGACTGAACAAAGACATCAAAACTTAGATTTTGGTAATCATGTTATTCCATATTTAATCTATGAAAAGAAAGCTAAAATTGGAACATACAAATACTATGATTACTGGCAAGACGTTGGAACTTATGATTCATACTTAAACACGAGTTTAGAACTTAATAATCAAGCTTTAGAACTTGATTTATATGATCCAACTTGGCGTATTTACACAGCCTTAGATGGTCTTCCACCAGTTAAATTTGGTGATGAGAGTAAAGTTAGCAAAAGCTTAATCTCAGATGGATCAATTATTGAAGGCGAAGTAATTAACTCCGTCTTAAGCCCAGGAGTATATGTTAGAAAAGGTGCAATCGTTAAAGATTCAGTAATCTTAAACGATGTTATTATCGGTGAGAATGTAAAATTAGACCGTGTTATCGTTGATAAAAACGTCATTATTGGCCGTAATACAATCGTTGGTCACGGTAATGATTTAACTCCAAATGATGAAAAACCACATCTACTAGATTCCGGAATTACCGTTATTGAAAAAGGGACTGTGGTTGATAGCGACTTAGTAATTGGACGTAATTGTCGAATTCTAAGAGGAGCCGAATTTAAAACTAAAAAGATTAAAAGCGGTTCAACCATAAAATAAATTAATGCATATTAAAAGCGCCAAATTGGCGCTTTTTTTGTTGGATTATAGTTAACTATTTGCTATTTCTTCTAAAACATTTGGATTAAAAGTTTTACTTTTAATCATTTCTATTTCATGTTTATAAGGCGGTTTTCCTTCAACATATGGCGTTTCAAGTATTTTAGGAACATGAGCAAGTCTAGGATGATAAATGACATTAATTAGTGTGTCAAACCCTAGGTGTCCAAAGCCAAGATTTTCATGTCTATCTTTAGCAGCACCCTGTTCATTTTTACTATCGTTTAGATGAATTACAGAAATTCTATCAAGACCAACAATCCGGTCAAACTCATCTAATACCCAATCAAAGTTATCTTTAATTGAATAGTTAGCATCACTAGTGTGACAAGTATCAAAACAAACACTAACTCGGTCTTGATCTATAACTAAGTCAATTAGTTGTCTAATCTCTTCAAAAGTTTTACCTACTTCAGTTCCTTTGCCGGCCATCGTCTCTAAAGCAATTTTAACATTCATACCCTTAGTATTTTCAATAATTTGGTTTAAACCTTCACCAATCCAATTAATCGCTTCTTCTCTGTCCCCTCCAGTTGCATTTCCAGGATGTAAGACCATTTGTTTTATTCCCATTGCATAAGTCCTTTTAACTTCATCAGTTAGAAAATCGACAGCAAACTGTCTTTTTTCTGGATCTGGATTTCCTAAATTAATTATATAAG
>CAZRJV010000140.1:0-1822 GCA_964600625.1 uncultured Acholeplasmataceae bacterium | reverse complement strand
CCTCTTAGTCCTCTTGGATAGCCTGTGCCATCATATTTTTCATGATGCGATAAAATATCAAAAGCTATTTCGGAATATTCTGGCGTCGCAGATAAAATACGGTAACCGACCTCAGGATGGGTCTTAATGGCTTTCCATTCGTCTTCGGTTAATTTGCCTGGTTTGTTTAAGATTGAATCATCTATTCCAATTTTACCGATATCGTGTAAACTTGAAATTGTTTTTAATAAATTTAGATCGTTTTTAGTCATGTTTAGTTTTTCACCGATTTTAACACAAATTTTAGAAACTCTTTGTGAATGCTTTTCTTCCCTTGGATTTTTTTCATGCAAAGTCTTTAAAATAGTTTCGATAAATTTACTACGATGAGATGATACTTCAAAGAGCTTATATTTATACATTTGCTCTTCCGAATGTCTTAAAACGTCTTCAACAGATTGATGTATTTTTTTCTGAGCAACGCCAAAAGATACACTAATATTAATCCCATGAATGGTTTTAGGTTCAAGATTGGAACTAAATTCTTCAATGGCTTTTAAAGCGAATTCTTTTGTTTTATTTAATAGTAAAACGATAAACTCATCACCACCAACTCTAATGGTGTAGCCAACGTTATCAAATTGTTCACTTAATGACTTTGCAACAGTAATTAGTAATCGATCACCCGCCGAATGACCAAAAGTATCATTAACTAATTTTAAGCCATTAATATCGGCGGTGATAACGGTAAACATCAAATTATTTTCTTTTAATTCTTCTAGTTGTTCATTATAAAACCGGCGATTATAAACATTGGTTAATGAATCATAATAACTTAGTTTAATGATGGATTCCTCATGTTGGATTCTTTCGGTAATATCTTGTAAAAAAATAGTTGCCCCATTAATGACATTTTCAATATAAATTGGGGATAAAGAAATTTCAAAATATCTTTTTGGAATTAGTTCAAAACTTTCTCTAACAGTGTAACGACTACCCAATAACGCAGAATCGATATGTTGTTTTAACTTATCACGATCACCTACATTGTGAATTAAACTCATTATATCATCGCCTTCACTAATCTTGGTGTTATGGATAGAAGACATTTTTTTCTCATGAAACGAATTATATCCCAAATAACAATAATTATTATCAACGGCGTATATTTCCATATTTCTATTTGAATCAACTAACGCTTGTAGTAAAAAACGTTGTGATTTAACCGAGCGGTTCAAGGAGATTCGATTTTTTTGCTGTTCCATCACCACACAAATAAGCGTGGTTGCGACCGGGAAAATTAAAATAAAAGGAAAAATGAGCGATGTAAAAGTTTCCCAACCATTGGGTAATGCTATAAATAGTAATGAAGAAATGCCTTGGCTAATTAAACCAAAAGTATAATATTCCCATAAAAATTCTTTAAATTTTAATTTACGCCTAAAATAATGCCACAAAATCCCAATTAAAGAAGAAACTATAATAGTAGAAGTTCCAATGTAAACCCCAGAACCTCCTACATAAATCCGATAAGCAATCGCAATAATAGCGCCAATAATTGTCGGTATTGGACCAAAAAAGATTCCTGAGATACTAAACAAAATTGATCTAGTGTCAAAAAAGACACCTTCAGTAAAGTTAAATGGGGTAAACATTACAAAAAAAGCGCTTAAGCCGATAACAATACCTGTAATAACATATTTTGATTTACTTTTTCTTTCAACATCATAATTAGTTGCAGAATAGAAAAAAACCAAAGTAAATAAAATAAATAGATTTCCGGCAAACGCGATAAAAATATCAGTGATTTCTGTTAGTGACATACCATAACCTCGCTGTTAAA
>CAZRJV010000139.1:0-1861 GCA_964600625.1 uncultured Acholeplasmataceae bacterium | reverse complement strand
ACTCAGCAACTAAGGACCAAATTAAATCACTTACTTCTTGCGCTCTTTCTCTTTCTTGGTTTTCGTTATAAGAATTATCAGCATATTCAAAGTCATGATCTTCTCTCATTTGGTCTATAGAGATTGGACATCTTTCCATTTCTCTAAAGTTTCTTCTCTCTTCGTTTCTGTTTTCATTTCTATACCAATGAAAAAAAGCCTCCGTACAAGGCTCAAACCTTATGTCTCCATCTCTATCCTTAAAATGAACCCAGTGAGTTTTTGGATTGTCTGGATCATCACCAAATCTTGATGGATCTGCCATCAACTGTTCTACGCTACCGTAGCCATAAATTTTAGGATATTTATCCTTCTCTTGTTTTGTTAATTTCTTCATAAAAAAAGAACCCCCTTGTCAATTTTTTGAATAATTGAAATGGAGATTCTCGAGAAATCAAGGCATGCTGAAAAAACGGATTACAAAACCTTGAAATATTGGATTACTCCATTTCAAACGTTTGTATCCACTCTTTCCTTACAAGAGTTGATTACTATTAAATTTCACTCATTGAAATTAAGGACCGTTTGTTGCAACCACGGAAGTGAATGAGTGTCAGAAAGTTCGATAACTTCGGCTTCCTTCAATACTATTGTAACCCGCAAAGACCCGATAAAAAACAGTGGGCAGTCGGCAGTAGTCGGCAACAAGACGGCAGATTTAACTTAAGTTTTTTAAATACAAAAAAACAGTATTATTTGACTAAAAAATAAAATCAAATCTATATTTTTATATAGTTTCAATACTGTTTTAGTTAGTTGATTAGATTGTAAAAAAACCGCTTACATGATATAATTTAATAAAATAATCATGAAAATGAGGAGGATTTATAAATGACATTCTCATATAACAAATTATGGAAACTTTTAATAGACCATAAGATGATAAAAAAAGATCTAATGGACAAAGCAAAGATCAATGCTACTACTATGTCTAACATGAGTAAAGGGAAGTCGGTCAGCCTTGAAACATTGGGTCGCATTTGCAAAGCGCTAAATTGTAATATTGGCGATATCGTTGATTTTATCAATGATTAATTTTATCTGAAAAGAGGTGATTATATTTGAAAAAATTATGTCTCGGTACTCTTCTTCGTATATTATGTGATGCCAGAATACCCACTTCAAAGCAATATTTATTTTTGAAGGATGTTCTATCAACAGTAAAAACCTATTCCAGCTATGAAGACCCTAAAGCTCAAAGTGCTTTATTATCTGGCAAGAATAATCTTACACATTATGGTGATATTTTAACTTGCGACAAAGATAATCTAAAAGATAAGTTTGAAAAGAAAATTAAACCTTATTTTACTGAAGATAATCAAAAACTGGTTATTATATGTATCCAGGATGTGTTAAAAGAGGATTACACTATTAAAGATACCGATAATATAGGTTTTGAAACTGAAGGATACACTAAACAAGACATAATCGCTAAACAAATTTTTCCATTTTCAGAGTTTTTAACAAACGTATATTATTACTGCACCACGGCAGTTGAGAACATTCCTTATAAAACTAATATTGCAGAAATTAGAGACTATACAAAAAAACAAATACATAGAATAAATGAGGTACAACTAGAGACGGCTGTTACTCATGTCAGTTCTAGAGTTAAATTAACTTTAGACCCCCAACCGTTCAACACGGTTTTTAAAGAAATAAAAGATATTAAACTCTCTATACCTAACCCTAACGATTTAAGAATTTATCGTCTAGATATTACTAATAGCAAAATCGATTACAGTAAACTCCATGGCTTTATTGCTGATAATATTGGAAGATATATTTATTCTCGTGGGGCTAGAAATCGTTATAATCTAAA
>CAZRJV010000138.1:0-1874 GCA_964600625.1 uncultured Acholeplasmataceae bacterium | reverse complement strand
TTTGACTATCGCCCTTTTGGGCCATTTTGTATTTTAAATAGTTAGTATTCATTTTTTAGTCCTTAAAAATTATTTAGTTTTTGCTTCTGCAAGAAAAGAAGATCAGCGAAGAATGTCGCTGCAGCTGCGTTCTTGCGTGAGCACTTAAAGTAAGCCCCAACCGCACCTCCGCGAGGCGCATCGTTGCCGAAAACAACGCGAACGTCTGCAGCTTTCAAAATCTTAAGCACTCGTCTTCCTTCGCGATTTGCAATAAGAGAAGAATGACCACAACTTTGTTTCCAACCGTCATTGAGGTGAATATGTTTACCCTCAAAAAAATCTACAAGATTTGAAAGAACAAGTTCATAATCTTTCCATTTTTCTATGTTAGAAAAAGTAGTCATTATTCTATGTTGTACTGCGTTTGAAGTTGAATTAGTCATTTTTTAAATCCTCATGTTTTTGTTTATGTTTCTTAACTTTATGTTTATATAATAACAAATTAATTTCAACTTGTCAAAAAAAATTTTGATAATTTTAAAAAAATTTTGATATTTTTAAAAATATTTGATTTATGTCACAAAATATAGTGACTTATACTATATACATGTATAAGTTGCCGAGTTTTGCTCGGCAACTTATATAGTATATTTACATCAGCGTCGGAAATTTAGGAAATACTACCGCCGTAGGAAAATTTTCTTGTTTAGTAATATCTCTTAGTTGCTGTCTGTACTCTTTTACTTTTTCTAAATGTTCTTCAGATATAGAATAATCAGGCATTAAGAGATAATCTGTTTCAGCTAAAAGTGAATTTCTTTTAGTTCTAATTGTGGTAGCTAATTCATTAAGCTTTTGTTCTTTGTTCTTTTTTGGAGCATGACCTTTTAAGTAAGTCCAACCCGTAACTTCACTAACTTCTGTTTCAGTTATTAAGATATGATTATCTTGCCAACCAAGTTCATAAGCTAATTTTGTACTTTCAGTAAAAATGCCTAAATGCTGATCATCATATAGTTTGTCATAGTAGTAAGTATTAGCTACTTGGTCTAATTCTTGTTGTTCTAATTCTTCCATTTTTGTTTTCTCCTAAACGTGGCCTTTATTTTTATAAAGAACTAAGTTTCCAAAACCGGTGTAGGAACCTTCTACAACATGTATTTTGACGATGTCATTTGTCGAAACAGGTATAAAAGCTCCAACAGTTGGCTTAAGAGCAGACTGTAGAATATACACACTATGATCATTCACAAACACATTAACGTATGAATTATTTTCAACATTCAGAGTTATGCTGAGAAAACCGTCAAAAGGAATTGATATAGGAGTTTCAACAGCAAAACTTATAGCTACACTCTGCGAATAATCAGGCAAACTCAACGCACCGGGGTTGATACCGTTAAGGCTTTTCCATTTGTAGGTAGATGTGCCTAAACCGAATTCATTATTCGTACTTGGACGAAAATAAACGTCATTCCCATCATTTTTGAGTACTAAAAATAATCCTTTTGAGATTTCTGTTCCATCATCGTTTTCAGATCTAACATTCACATTAAGTAATGAATAACCTGAAGTTGCTTTTTCAACGCAGTATTCGCCAAGAATTTGATCATTTTTATCAATTACTCTAAATGAAGAATGATAATGCTGTGAAGGTACTTCATTTCTAGCAATAGCAGTATTTTTAATAAAGAACCCGTTTAAAGTGTCAGAATTTGAACAAACAGGACCAACTGTAAAAGTCTTAGCTCCACTGATCGTTTGTTCAGAGCTAAGATCTACATAATCACTAAGTGCACTTGGTTGTACAGCTGTAGCTCCTGCTGTCGCACCCGCTCGAATTGTTTCTAGATCTTCTATCTTATCTTGCTTGCTAGTTTGCAACGCTGAAA
>CAZRJV010000137.1:0-1901 GCA_964600625.1 uncultured Acholeplasmataceae bacterium | reverse complement strand
GACATCTGTACCAACAGCATTCGACCCCATAGAACCACTTGTATCTAATACTGGAGTGAACTACCCACCCACAGCAAAGCTGATGGGTTGGGCTTCAAGGGTCACAGACTCACCTAATGGTAACGCCTCACCTTGTTTTTGCTTAACGTAGGATTCAATCCCTGAACCCGACAATATGTTTATACCTTGCTTTAATATATTCTTTGCTGCATTTACATCTCTATCGTGAATTTCACCACAAGATTCACAAGTCCATTCTCTAATGGCTAATGTTAAATCTTGTTTTATCCATCCACAGTTTGAACAAGTCTTGCTACTTGGAAAGAATCTATCAACCTTAACGAATTGTCTATCATTCCAATTAGCTTTATATTCAAGCATTGTGTAAAATGCTCCTAACGAAACATCACTCATTGCTTGTGCTAACTTATGATTCTTCATCATATTTTTCACAGCCAAATCTTCAATACAAATTACATCGTGGTTTTTGATGATTTCTGTACTGACTTTATGTAAATAATCTTTTCTGATATTGGTTACTTTTTCGTGTACTAAAGCAAGTTTTCTTTTTTGCTTATTTCTTGACTGACTTCCTTTTTGTTTTTTAGAAAGTTGTCTTTGCTCGTATTTTAATTTCTTTAATTTAGTTTTAAGTGATTTGATATTTTCATAACTACTTCCATCTGAAAGTATAGCAAGTTCTTTTATACCAGTATCTATTCCGACAGACTTATTAGTTTTATCAAATGGTTTATGTTCTACTTCACAAGTAATAGACACGTAATATTTACCAGTTGTTGATTTAGATATAGTTGCAAACGATGGTTCACCTTCCATTTTTCTGTGAAGATTTAACTTAATACCTTCTTTGAATTTAGGAATCACAAGTCTATTATCTTCAATAATTACATTTTGCGGTACTTTAAAACTCTGTCTACCATATTTTGATTTAAAACGTGGAAACTTATTCTGTTTATTGAAAAAGTTTTTATATGCAATATCTAAGTTTCTGATAGATGCTTGTAATGATTGACTATTCACTTCTTTTAACCACACAAACTCTTCATCTTTTTTCAATTCAGTTAGAGTCCTTGCATTATCGTAATAGTTAAGTGAAATCTTCTCATTCAAATACTTTTCTTTACGTTCATTCAAGAAACGATTAAACACAAATCTACAATGCCCAAAGTGTTTACTCAACAAGGATTCTTGTTCCTTTGTCGGGTAAATTCTAAACTTATATGACTTGTGTACTTGCTTCATTCTATTATTAAATAGTCTAAACTTTTGTAAAAGTACAATTATTTTTACAGAACCGCAAATATTTTGTAAAACATTCCGTGTTCGGGTAAAAATGTTTCACAAAATATTCGCTACTTATGTCTAAAAAATCACAGTACATCTCAACAAATCGTTCTAAACATTACTTAAAATATCATTTAATATTAGTTACTAAGTATCGTAGAAATATCTTAGTAGATCAATTAAATGAGGATTTAAAATCTATTTTCAGTTCCATAGCTGATGGTTCAGATTTTGAAATAGAAGTCTTTGAATCAGACGTTAATCACATTCATTTCTTAATTCGTTATATTCCTCGTCTATCGGTTTCACAATTAGTACGTAGGTTAAAACAAGAATCCACTCGTCAACTATGGTTATTACATCATTCTACACTACGTCAATACTATTGGTATCGTAAAATACTTTGGAGCGATGGGTTCTTCGTTTGTTCAATTGGTGAAGCATCTCCTGAAACAATTCGTCAGTATATCCTTTCACAAGGTTAGTGGTCGCTTACATCCCATCCACGCTAAAGCGATGAATGGGTTGTAAGCTCCGTTATATAAAAAATTTGATTCTTCTGGATTATCAACAGAATAAAATCCATTAATCCTTAA
>CAZRJV010000136.1:0-1911 GCA_964600625.1 uncultured Acholeplasmataceae bacterium | reverse complement strand
GCGACAAGTAATACGCCCATACCAAATACAAGGCCAAGTAGAGTAAAGATTTTAATAAATTTTTTCATTTTTTCCTCCTTATTATATTCTTTCTCTGATTCTTCTTTTATATTATAGCTGGAATACCAGTTATAAACTAATTTATTTTCCGCCTAGATAGGCTTCAACTAAGGACTCATCTTCAATTAAAACACTGGCTGGTCCTTCCATACTAATTTTGCCTAGTTCGAAAACATAAGCATAATCAGCGATTTTTAACGTTTGGTAAGCGTTTTGTTCAACAATTAAGATAGTTCGACCTAAATCCCGTAATTTAGAAATTATTTCAAATATTTCTCTAACAATTATCGGAGCGAGTCCAAGCGATGGTTCGTCCAACAATAATACTTTTGGATTGCCCATTAGAGCTCTACCAATCGCTAGCATTTGTTGTTCACCACCCGATAAGGTTGTTGCGATTTGCTTTTTTCTTTCTTCTAAAATTGGGAAATAAGAATAAACTTCGGTTAATTTTTCATTAATTAATTGACGATCTTTTATCGAGTAAGCTCCAACTAGTAAGTTTTCTTCAACTGTTAAACCACCCAATATAGAACGCCCTTCGGGTGATAATGAAACTCCTAAGTTAGTAATTTCATAAGGTCTTAAATCGTTAATTACTTTTCCATCTAGAATAATCTGTCCACTTGATGGTTTAGTTAACCCAGAAACAGATTTAATTAAACTGGATTTTCCCGCTCCATTAGCACCTAAAATAGCAATAATTTGTCCTTCTGGAACATTGATGTTAACACCCTTAATAGCTTTAATAATCCCATATTCAACGATAAGATTTTTAATTTCTAACATGATTTTACTCATCTTTCTCACCGCCTAAGTAAGCTTCTTGAACTAACGGGTTCTTTCTAATTTCTTCAGGTTTACCAATTGCTAACATTTTTCCAAAGTTAATCGCACAAATTCGATCTGAAATATCCATAACTAATGTCATATCATGTTCGACTAAGAAAATGGTTAAGTTAAATTCACGACTCAATTGTCTAATCAAGTTCGATAATTCTTTGGTTTCTGATTCATTAAGTCCAGCAGCTGGTTCATCTAAAATGATGATTTCTGGATCAGTCATTAGTGAACGCGCCAACTCAACTCTTTTTAAAATTCCATAAGGCAAGCCTTGTGGATAAGAAAACATATATTCGGTTAAACTAAGTCTTTGTAAAATTGTATAAGCTTTTATTTGTAAAATTTGTTCTTCTTGTCTTGATTTTTTAACCTTAAACATTTGTTGAAATAGATTAGTTTGATAATTTGAATGTGAACCGACTAATAGATTTTCATAAACAGTTAATTCATTAATTAATTCAACGTTTTGAAAGGTTCTAGCGATTCCTTGTTTAATAACATCATGAACCTGGTAATCATTTAATCGTTTAGTAACTCCGTATTTATCGTTAAGATAAACTTCACCACCAGTTGGTTTATAAAACTGAGTGATACAGTTAAAAACTGTTGTCTTACCGGCACCATTAGGGCCGATTAGAGAAAAGATTTCTCCTCGTTTGATATCAAAACTTAAATTATCAACTGCTTTTAAACCGCCAAAATACATTTTTAAATTGTTAATTCTCAAATGAATTTCTTGATTATCTTGCATATTAATAAAGGGATTATCAGCATATTCTTGATGATTAGAAATAATAGTTGAGATATCTTCATCAAGTTTTTCTAAGCGATATTGGTAAGAATCAATTTCTGAAACAATTTTATTTGATTTTTTTAAACTTTGAAAATGTTTTAAGACACTATAATTATAGTTAATAAATGAATTTCTTGAATCTTGCAAATCACTATAATCAAAATCATTTGAGGATAGAATAACATCCTTATGACCGCTTACTAATTCATCGACTA
>CAZRJV010000135.1:0-1946 GCA_964600625.1 uncultured Acholeplasmataceae bacterium | reverse complement strand
GTCAATAATGTAGGTTTATGAATGCTTAAATAGGAAAATAGATACCCTTTTCAACTAGTTGAATGAATGGGTAAATTTGAGTAAATATGAGAACTTACATTTTAAAAAACATTAATAGATATTAAAGAACTATAATGATAGAATTGCATTGAAACGGAGAGAATTAATTAATGACAAATATAAAAGTAAATGACAAAAAAGTAAATAAAGAAATACGAGTGGTAGAACTGTTTGCCGGAGTAGGTGGATTTAGATTAGGTTTTGAAAGAACATCAAATATATTTGAAACTATCTGGGCAAATCAATGGGAACCTAATAGAGTAAAACAATGGGCATATGAATGTTATGTTTCACATTTTGGGGAAAGCGATAACCACGTAAACGAAGATATTGCAAAAGTCATTGATGATATACCAAGTCACGATTTACTTGTGGGAGGATTTCCTTGTCAAGATTATTCGGTAGCTCGAACAAATGCAAAAGGTATTGAAGGAAAAAAAGGAGTTCTTTGGTGGAATATACTCGAAATAATCCAAAAGAAAAAACCAAAATTCGTATTACTAGAAAATGTTGATAGATTAGTGAAGTCTCCGGCTAGACAACGAGGCAGAGATTTTGGTGTAATGTTAAGAACTCTGCATGATGAAGGTTACGATGTTGAGTGGAGAATAATAAATGCGGCTGATTATGGAGAAGTTCAACGTAGAAGGAGAGTTTTTATATTCGCATTCAAAAGAAACTTATCTAAAGCTATAAATAAAAATGGTTCTCATGAACAAATATTATTTGAAGAAGGATTCTTTGTTAAGAAATTCCCTATTGATGGAGTTGCAGATGCAAAAAAACAAACAAAAGTATCAATAATTGATAACTACGATGATTTAGTTAAAGTATCGGATAACTTTAGTGCAATGTTCTACAACAGTGGAACGATGATTAATGGAGAAATATTTACAATTGAAATTTTGCCAAAATTAACTAAAGGATTAACTTTAAATGATATCGTTGAAAAAAATGGTGTTGATGAGAAATATTTAGTCAAAGAATCATTTGAAAAATTTGAATATTTAAAAGGAAGTAAAAGAATTCCAAGAGTTAAACCTAACGGAGATCCATACGTATATTCAGAAGGTGCGATGGCTTTTCCAGATTCCTTAGATAGACCAGCTAGAACAATGCTTACTAGCGAAGGCTCAGTGAATAGAAGCACTCATGTTATTATAGATCCAAAAAATAATAAACCTAGAATACTAACACCTTTAGAAGCTGAAAGAATTAATGGGTTTGATGATAATTGGACAAACACAGGTATGCCAGAGAAGTTTAGATACTTCTGTATGGGTAATGCACTAGTTGTTCCATTAATTGAAAAAATGGGCGAACAACTACTAGTTATATGGGAGAAAATATAAAATGGATAATAGGGTATATTCAAAAGAAGAAGTTGTATCTCTTTTAGATAAAATAGTTGGAAAAACGCTTGGTCAAATAGATAAGAATAATGTTTTTGAGCGAACTATAAAACATCCAAAAATAACAGGTATTGCTGGTGATGTTATCGAGCAATCTGTTTTTGAATATAGCCCAGATTCTAAACAAGAGCCAGATTTATTAATTGATAATAATAAAGTTGAATTAAAAACTACTGGTCTGAAAAGAACTAAAAAATTAAAAGATAAAAAACATAGTATTGAAGCTAAAGAACCTATGAGCATTACAGCAGTTAGTCCAGATAAAATAATTAATGAAACTTTTTTTGATTCAAATTTATGGCACAAAATTGAAAGAATGCTATTAGTGTATTATTTATATGACTCAGATGTAACTGTGGAAGCATCTAAATATTCTAATTTTCCAATACAAGGTTATCAATTTCATGAGTTTAATGATAGTGATAGAAGAATTATAGAAAACGATTGGAATATAGTTAGAAATTTTATTGTTGA
>CAZRJV010000134.1:0-1946 GCA_964600625.1 uncultured Acholeplasmataceae bacterium | reverse complement strand
AGAGACTTGAACTCCCAACCTTCGCCGTCGGAGGGCGACACTCTATCCAATTGAGCTATGGGTGCTTATATATATTTTATCATAAATTGCTACTAAACTTACAAAATGGGTCTATCAGGACAAATACTTTAAAACTTTAAACGATTTACTAAATTATTTTAGTAAAAAATGTTAGAATATAATTAAGGAGTGAGATATTTATGAACAATATTACTAAAATTAATGACTATTTGTATTATGTTGGTGTTAGTAACCATTATTTGCCGAAATTTGAAAACCGTTTTACCTTAAATGAAGGAGTTAGTTTCAACTCATATGTACTACTAGACGAGAAAACAGTATTATTTGATACTGTTGATGAGTCAGCATCAGTTCCCTTTTTAGAAAATGTTGATGCTGTTTTAAAAGATCGTCCGCTTGACTATTTGGTAATTAGTCATATGGAACCTGATCATGCCTCGAATATTGAAAGAATAATAAAAAAACATCCTAATGTCAAACTAATTGGAAATAAGAACACTTTTGCTTTATTTGAGCAGTTTTTCTCGCCTGATTATCAAGATCATTACTTGCTAGTTAAGGAAGGATTCGAACTAAGTGTAGGTAAGAACACCCTGCGCTTCGTCATGGCACCACTTGTTCACTGGCCTGAAGTATTAGTAACTTACATCCCTGAACAAAAAGCTTTATTTAGTGCTGATGCTTTTGGAGCTTTTGGTTCTATTAAAGGACACTTATTTAGCGATGAAGGTCACATTAATTTATCTGAATTTAGAAGATATTTTGCTAATATCTTAGCCAAATTCAGAAGAAACGTCCAATCTCTATTAAAAAAACTTGATACTTTAGAAATTGAATTACTACTATCTTTACACGGAATGTTACATCGTGATAAAGAAATTATTAAAATGTTATTTGAGAAATATCATATTTGGTCCAAGTTTGAAGTTGAAGATCCAGGTGTAATTATTGCCTATACTTCAATGTATGGAAATACCGCTAATGCTGCTAACCGTTTAGCTGATCATTTAGGCAAGCAAGGTGTTAAAAATATTAGAATTTATGACCTTGACTCTGTTGATGTATCATATGTGGTTGGTGATGTTTACCGTTTTTCAAACTTAGTAATTATGGCACCAAACTATAATATAACGCTTCACCCTACTACTCATGCATTTGTTAATGAATTATCTTACCTAGGTTTAACTAACCGCAATTATTCATTAATCGTCAATGAAAGTTGGGGTGGCCGTGCTATGATTGTTCTTAATGAAGAATTCGGAAAATTAAAAGGAAATACACTAGTCGGAACACCGTTTACCATTACAACAAAATTAGATGAAGAAACGACCCCACTGCTAGATCAATTAGCTGTTGATATTAAAAACTCGCTATAATCATTATTAAATTAAAAACCGCCTTAAAAGGCGGTTTTATTATACTTTATGTTTTTCTATTTCGGTAATAAACTTATTGGGGTTATTAGGAGAAATAAAGAGTGTTTTGGTTTCCCCATTCTCAGAATAAGAAATTTCAACGCCCTGATTTCCAAGTGCAGTTTTAAATAAATTTAGATCTTGTGAAAGTATCATTTTGTCAAAGTTTTTTCGCTCAACCTTCAAAACATTTTCATATTTTATCTCTAAATTCAAAAATAAACTATTAATTTTTATTTCATTATTATTCACTTCATAAGACATCATTACAATGTGTATTAAGAATAAAATAAAAATCGGAAAAATAAAAATTGATACCACAAAGAGCGCGAGTGTTAAATTATCCATTTTTGACGAAAATTTCATAGTTTTCTCCTTTTTATTTACTAATTCGACTTTCAATTAGTTTTACAAACTCATTAGCACGTCTACTAACTTCTTCGTTAGTTCTTAACTGAATTACTTCTTCAACAAATCGCTTTGCTTCTTCAAAGCTAACATGATGAATTA
>CAZRJV010000133.1:0-1975 GCA_964600625.1 uncultured Acholeplasmataceae bacterium | reverse complement strand
TCAAAGTATGTAGATGGAAGTATAGTTGAAGGGGTTGACTTATCCTGAGTTATTTATTTTTTGATATCAAAAAAAGGGACTAAAATAGGTATTATGAAATATATTATATTATAATATATTTTGATTTATTGGCACTTATTATATCTATGATATAATTATATATGGAGGTGCATCATGCCTACAAACGACTATGTTAAATTTGTAAAAGATTACCTGAGCACGGGTCCTAAGTTATCAAGCGCTATTACTGATGCTATTGAAGAAAAATTTAAAATCTCGAAAAAATATGCTAGAACCGTGTTAAACAGAATGAACAGTAATGATGAACTATATCATACAGGAAATTTGCGTTTTAGCAGCGGTCAAAGGGGATATTCTTTAAGTAGCAATCATAATTCGTTTTACCCGTTGTTAGAAGAAAAGCCTAGGCTAAAGATCACAGTTGATTTATTAAGCGCTAATAAGGTTGTTTCTAAGTTAGAACTGCTAAAATATTCAGGAATAATAAATTTAGAAAATACAAATTATTATGATTTAACAAAACTAATAAAGGATTTAGAATTTTTCTTTCCCGATATTAATTTTTTTGAGATAAACGGAGATACTTATTATTCGATCTCTAACTTTATAACTGAAGAAAATATCGATGAATTTTACAAAGATAGACTTAATCAAAGAATAATTGATCTAAGAGTTTTGCCACTTGCAATAAGCTATTGTAAAAAAATAAATTTAATTGGAAATAAAGCTAGGTATGTCTCTGTAGATTATCCATTAACATGGATTGAGACTAGAGCACAATTAGCATTTGATGCAGTATCATTTACAAAAATTGGCAATAATGATTCCAACTCTACAATTTGCGTATTTGATGTATCCATATCAAATTACAATGAAAGTCAATATCAAGGATTTAAATATAGATATAAAACATTGATGAATTCTACAAAAGTTTATAAACAAAGAGTTATACCAATTTTGATTATTGATAATATATTTTATGGTTTGGAAAAAAGGATTAGAAGCGATAACGAAGTAATTATTATAAAATTAAGCAATGTTTTTGGCTCAAGAATAACAAGATTTTTAGAAATATTAAAAGCACATGAATTAGGAAATTTATCGAATGTGTCGGAACTTATTGAAGTAATAAAAAACACCTATAACGCAAAGCAATTATCTAGATTCATTCCTTTTGGTTTTGAATTGGTTGTAAATGCAACTTTTAATCAGTTGTTCGCTACTAATTCTACGCCAATGTCTTTGAGGCAAGTAAAACTTAAAATAGGAAAAATAGAAAAGCAATTTGATGGATTTTTTGAGGATGAACAAAACTTATATTTTATTGAAACAAAACTTTATACAGGGAGATCGAAAATCACTTGGTTTAGTGAAACCAGAAAAGGCAAATTAAGTAAGGAATGCTTGAAATATTTCTTTGTTGAAAAGTATAATTTCATTAAAGACTGGGCGATAGCAAATGGAAAAAATAAAAATATTTCTATGTGCTTTGTGTCATCAAACGGGTTTTATAAGATTGATGAAGGTATGAAAACTATTGATAAGGCCATACAACCAATAAAAGGATTGCCGTTAACTGTTACAATAGACTATTTAATTGATTACGCAAAAAATAAAAATATACCAATTAAAGAATTAAAAGATTGGATTGAAATGTATTATTCCAAGGACGATGAAAAAGAATCCGAAGAAGATAATAAAGTTGATGAAGAAGAGATAGAAGATGGTGTTACTGAATTATCATTTAATGATTTTTAAAATAATGAAAGGCTCATATTTTCCTATATATACTTAAATTTTCCCACATAAGGCGTAAAACTAGCAGTTATACAAATTACCTTGTTTACCTATAGATACTCTTATTTGCCCAGAATTACTGATTAACTACCTTTAACTAGTAGTTAATGTTTAAATGACAAAAAAACAACTACCTTTGTTGTAAACAGAGACACCA
>CAZRJV010000132.1:0-1985 GCA_964600625.1 uncultured Acholeplasmataceae bacterium | reverse complement strand
CCATTTCTTTATAAAATAACTGTATTGTTAGTATTTTCATTGACGTTAAATTTATTTGTTATTTATGCTGGAATGTCAACAGTATTTGCTGCGGAAGTAGAGATGTCGAAATTTGAAACAAAAATTTACAGTAATGCTACGCTTGAAGCTGAATTTGATGATAGTAGTGTTATTGTAATTATGGACAAAAATACAGGTGGAATAAACAAATCACACAATAAAAGTTTTTTTGGCGATTTTGATATAGAACACATAAAAGATTTATCGACTATTACTGGTGATGCACGAAGCAAAGGTATTGATGAATCAAGGTTTAATCAAATTTTGCAGATACAGTTGCCTGTTGCTTCAAAAGAAAACGTTTTGAAAGTTATAAAACAGTTGGAGCAAGTTGAAGGTATAAAATGCGTAGAGCCTAATTATATAGGACAAGTAGGATTAGTACCACCAAACACAACAAACTATAATAATCAGTGGGGTGTGGATGGGATTTCAGGAACACTAGGAATACAAGCTAGAGAGGCGTGGGATTTCACGACAGGATCACAAAATGTGCGTGTGGGTATTATTGATACAGGAATAGCTAATCATGTAGATTTAAATTGAAAAGACGATTCAAGAAGAAAATGCAAGTATATTGGATGTTATAGCTTCTTAACATATAACAAGTTAAACAAAATGCAATCTTATAATTTATGTTTTTATTACTTGAGTGATAAGTGTATTTAACGTTTAACACTAGAAGATAAACCATTATATTGTATTTTTTTGCATGATATGAAGTAATTAATGAAATATAAAAAATATGTTGTTTGAAAGGAGACTAAAAATGTTTAAAAAAATATTGGTTTTGGGGGTAATCATGAGCATAGTTCTTTCACTTGCGGCTTGTAAGGATGCGCCATTATATAATGCCAAGTTTTATGATGATGCGGGAAAATGGATACATCAAGAATTCTTGATAGAAAATCTCACACGAGGTGCTTATTTTGAGGGTCAGAACATTGACGACGATTCATATCCAAAAAGTGTAACTCGACTGATTAAGAGTAAAGGCGAATTCGACGCTATTTTTGCTGAATTTCCGATGGAAATTGACTTTGATAAAAGTATGATTTGTTTATATATTTTTACTTGTAATTATGTAAGGCCATATGAAATCAGTAAGATTACTATTGACAACCAAATGTTAAAAATTGCAGTTGAATCAATAAAGCCTAAGGGAACTACGGGAGATGCTGTAAGGTCTTGGCAAAGATGCCTTGTTGTTAAAATGGACAGGTTGGAAATAGACGCATTAGAATTTACTGAAAAATGACCCGATTATACAAGTACATAGTTAGGCAAGAATATAATCAAAAAAATTGGAGGAAAGACTTATGAAAAAATTAAAATTTGAAAGGAGATTTTAATAATGATTAAAAAAGTTTTAATGTTGGGGGTTGTTGTAATTGTGATGTTTTCACTAGGAGCTTGTGGCAATAAATATAATGCGATAATGTACAGCGATACAAAGGACTGGATTAACGAAGAATTTTTAAAAGAAAATCTTATTCGCGGCAGTCACTATCTTGAGGATGGTGAAATAATGGTTGCAGATGAGTCATACCCTGAGTTTTTAACTTTTATAATAAACACTCAAGAGGATTTTGATTCCAAATTTATGGAATTTCCACCTGCGATTAATTTTGAAAAAGAAATGTTATTGGTATATATTTTTACTACTACAAATTCAAATACATATAAGATAAGTGAAATTAGTCTTGATGACAAAATATTAAACATAAACTTTAAAGCAGAAAAATCAAAGGGTATGAGCGATAATTTAACAAGCCCAATACAAAAATGTTTAATAGTAAAAGCTGATAAAATGGAGATAACAACTGCGAATTTTACCAAGGTTTAATAGTTTAGATTGAAAATAAATTGTTTGGAGGGCTTATGAAAAAGATAAAAATCACTAGTTTAAGATTGATGTTATTTTT
>CAZRJV010000131.1:0-1993 GCA_964600625.1 uncultured Acholeplasmataceae bacterium | reverse complement strand
TCTTGTTCCCATTTAGAAATAGTTTGTCTAGAAACATGTAATTTTGATGCTAGTTCTTCTTGTGTTAACTTGTTTTTAATTCTTAGTTTCTTTATTTTTTCACTTAACTTCATCCACATCTCCTCCTACCATCATTTTACATGATATAAATTGTATTAACAGAACTTTTATCGCACTTTTTAAGTGCGCTTCCTTTATAGAACTAAAATACGGTGGGTACAAGAAAATATCCCAAAATAAGATTATCTTGTTTTACTTGATAATACTCAAACGTATTGTCCGGTTCAACTTCTCTGTCGTATAAACAGCCATGCCTTGATATTTGATTTTATAATAATTTCAATCATATCTTAAACCTAAATGTCTAAGCTGTTAGGATTGAGTAAAAATTCTATTATCCCAATAACTAATATACCTTCTTCTGTTATCCAAGGTAATATTTCATCTTTGACGATAACAATTTTCTTAAAACTATCATCAATGTTAATAAATGGTCTTATTTCCTGAGTTGTTTTTTCTCTTGTATCTAAATTAAGAGCTACTTGCACATAGTATCTTTTATGATGTTGGTTACAAACAAAATCAACCTCAAGTTGTTTTCTAGTATCTTTTTCTCTGATTTCAACAATCCCAACATCCACATTATATCCTCTCCTTACGAGTTCTAAATAGACAATATTTTCCATGATGTGATTTTCTTCTTGTTGTCTAAAATTTAGGATGGCATTTCTTAAACCAATATCTGTAAAATAATATTTATTAAGTGATTCAATATACTGTTTACCTTTAACGTCATATCTGTCCACTTTTTCAATTAAAAATGAATCTTCTAAATATCCTAGATATGAGATAACAGTATTAATTGATAATTCCTTATTACCCTTACTTTTATATGTGTTGGTAAGTCTTCTTGCGCTCGTTAATGATCCTATCGAAGATGCGACAATCTTTGTTAAAGACGTTAATACATCATTTCTCTCAACATTATTTCTTTCGATAATGTCTTTAAAATATGTTAATTCAAATAAGTTCTTTAAATAATTTGATTTTTCCTGGTCATTTTTAAGTGATGTAAGTAACGGCATACCTCCATATCTAATATACTGTTGATATGCTTTATTTTTATTTAGTTTTTGTGTCTCATAAAACTCTTTGAATGATAGTGGGTAAATTCTAACTTGATGACTTCTACCTCTAAATTCAGTAATAATATCTGAAGATAGAAATCTTGAGTTACTCCCTGTAACATATATATCAACATTATTCATGTTTAAATACCCATTAAGCAATGATTCAAAGTTTGAAACCAATTGAATTTCATCAAGAATAATATAATACATATTACTATCAACTATTCTACTCCTAATATATTCATCTAAAAGGTAAGGATCATGATACTTGTGATTTCTAAGTTGATCTAAGTCAACCTTTATAATATGATTTTCATCAACACCAGATTCTTTTAGATGATTAGTGAAAAGTGGGTCTAATAAATATGATTTTCCACTTCTTCTAACGCCGGTGATAACTTTGATTAAATTGATATGTTTGCTTTCAATTAACTTGTTTAGATATTCATTTCTACTAATAATCATATAAACGCCTCCATTGAACACTTTTGCCGTTTATGGCACTTTCGTTCACTTATATAATATAATATTTTTATCTATTAATCAAGACCAAAATGAACACTTTTGCCGTTTGTGGCACTTTCGTTCATTGTGACTTCTAGGAGCTTTTAATGCAATTTCATTAAAATAGTTAATTATATTATAAACGTAACTACCTATAATTTGCTTATTTATCAAATTATGAACATGCCAAAGAATCCTGATTTTTTAAAGTGATAGGCCGCCCTTTTTTTGTTTGAATTTTTAGTGTTAACTAAAATATATGGTCATTGTTATAATCATTACACTTGAACTATACTTTTTAACTATTTTTATTAAAAAATGCCCTAAAAGGGCATATTTTGGTGTTATTTGGTAGTTTT
>CAZRJV010000130.1:0-2026 GCA_964600625.1 uncultured Acholeplasmataceae bacterium | reverse complement strand
AGAAATACTTGATTTTCCTTGTAATCAATTTGCAAAACAAGCACCAGGTACAATAGAAGAAATTGATAAATTTTGTGTAAATAATTATAATACAAGTTTCCCTAGATTTGCAAAAATTAATGTAAATGGAGAAGATGAGTCTATATTGTATACTTATTTAAAAAGACATGAAAAAGGCTTATTTAATAAAAAAATCAAATGGAACTTTACTAAGTTCCTAGTTGACCAAGAAGGTCGAGTTATTAAAAGGTATTCACCCCTAGTGAAACCAGTGAAAATCTCAAAAGACATCCAAAAGTTACTGAATCAAGAGTAGGAAAGAGGAAAAATGTTTTTAGCAGCCAAAGAATTAAAATATTCAAAATCAAAATTTGCCCTTATAATTTCAGTAATTGTTCTTATAAGTTATTTAGTTTATTTTTTAACCTCACTTGCATATGGTCTAGCATCATCATATACAAATGCAGTAGAAAAGTGGAATGCAGATGAAATTATTATGACTGTAGAATCTAATGATAATATGATGATGTCATATATGAATCAAAATCAATTTGATAAGATTACAACTAGTGGTAAGAAGGCTAAATTAGGTTTATTTCCAGCAGTTATAAATAATCCCTTAGCAGAGAATATACTTGATTCAAGAATAGATGTCTATTTTTTGGGAGTAGAAAATGATTTTCTGAAACCAAGTGAATTGAATAACCTCACATTAAGTGGTAACAAGGTAATTGTCGATGAAGGATTAAAAAAAGAAGGATATAAAGTTGGAGATTTTTTCGGTGTTTCAGGAAGTGCTGAAATGTATGAAATTATAGGGTTTTCTTCAAAAAGCACATATCAAACTGCTCCAGTAGTATATATGGATCTAGTAACATGGCAGGAATATCGATATGGTAAAACGGATACTCCAGATTTATTTAGTAGTGTAATTGTACAAGGAAAAACAAGTAATTTAGAACAATCTTTATTATCTTATATGACCGAGGATTATATAGCTACATTGCCTGGTTATACTGCTCAAGTATTGACGTTTTCAACAATGATAATCTTTTTGATTATAATTGTTGCGTTTGTCTTGGGAATATTTATTTATGTCTTAACAATTCAAAAAATTAGTATGTTTGGCGTAATGAAAGCTCAAGGTATTTCCAATGCTTATATTGCCGGATCTGTAATATTACAAACCTTTATATTAGTATTTATTGGTATTGTTATAGGATTAATACTTACAATTATTACTGGAGTATTTCTAGGTGATGTTATTCCGTTTGCAACCAATTATATTTTCTACATAATAATTACAGCTGCCTTTTTTTTATTTGCTCTATTTGGTGCAATGTTCTCAGTGAGAGCAGTATTAAAAATAGATCCATTACGTGCAATAGGAGGCTAATATGAAAGTATTAATAGAAATGATAAATGTGACTAAAGATTTTTTGCAAGGTGATAATGTTATTAATGCTTTAAAACGAACAAATTTTGTTGCATATGAAGGAGAATTAATTGCTATTGTTGGTCCTTCTGGGGCGGGTAAATCAACATTTCTAACTATCCTGGGTGGATTACAAAAACCAACTACGGGGAAAGTCTTACTAAATGGTTTGCCATTTAGTGAACTGCAAATAAAAGAAAAATCTAAAATCAGATTAGAAAACATTGGATTTATTCTCCAATCATCAAACTTGATTCCGTTTTTAACAGTTAAATAACAAATGGTTTTATATAATAAGATTACTAAGTCCAAAATAGATAATGAATGGATACATGAATTATTTGATAAATTAGGCGTTGAAAAATTAAAAAACAAATACCCTAATGAACTATCAGGAGGAGAAAGACAACGAGTTGCGATAGCAAAAGCATTATATCACCAACCAAATGTAATATTTGCTGATGAACCAACAGCTAGTTTAGATACAAAGAAAGCTTATGACGTTGTAAAACTTTTAGCAAAAGAAACTAAAGAACAAAAAAAGGCAACAATTATGGTTACCCACGATGAGAGAATGTTAGAGTTTTGTGA
>CAZRJV010000129.1:0-2038 GCA_964600625.1 uncultured Acholeplasmataceae bacterium | reverse complement strand
TTGGTCCCCGCGACCGGGATCGAACCAGCACGGCTTAAGCCATCAGATTTTGAGTCTAACGTGTCTACCAATTCCACCACGCGGGGACATAAAACTACATTTCATCTAAATATTTTATGCCTAACAATCTTAATCCTTCATTAATTATAATTCTTATTACATAAATTAATAAAAGATTAGTATGAAGTTTTTTTTCATTTTCTACTAATATTTTAGCACGTCCATAAAAAGAATTAAATGTTTGTGCTAAATTTAATAGATACTTTGCAATAATGCTAGGATTATAGTCGTTTGCACTACGTTTAATCGTTTCTTTAAAGTTAGCAATTTGTTTTACTAAATCAAAATATAACTCGTCTTCAAACACCTGATAATCAACCATAGAAATATCTAATGATGCTTGTTTTAAAATGGAATTGATTCTAACACTAGTATATTGTAAATAGGGTCCTGTTTGTCCTTCAAATTTTAACATTTTTTCTAAGTCAAAGTCGATATTCAAATTTCTTTCGTTTTTTAAGTCATTAAAAATAATAGCACCGACACCAATTTGTGTAGCAACTTCATCAATATTGTCTAAATTCGGATTTTTATCTAATATTGCCTTTTTAGCTTCTTCAATTGCTTCAATGATAACATCGTATAAATTAGCGGCAGTTCCCGATCTAGTTGACATCTTCTTTCCGTCAATTAAAACTAAACCAAAATTAACATGAATAATTTCAATCGGTAACTCAAGCAATTTAACGACTGCTTTTAGTTGTTCGAAATGAAGTTTTTGCTCATTTCCGACTAAATAAAGAGCCCGGTTCATATGATAAGTTTCATATCGATATAAAACGGCAGCTAAATCTCTAGTCATATATAACGTTGCACCATCACTTCTTTTTATTAGTGCTGGTGGCATTTCATCGCCTAGGTCAACAATTGTAGCTCCATCATCTATTTTAAGAAGATTTTTAGACTCTAATAAAGCGACAACCTTATCCATTTTATCATTAAAAAATGATTCGCCATCATAAGAATCAAAATAGACATCTAATAGTTCATAGACTCTCATAAATTCTTTAACCGATTCGTCTTTAAAGTATTGCCAAAGTGCTAAGCTATTTTTATCACCTAATTCTAATTGTTTAAACTTTTCACGCGCTTTATCTTCAAGTGATGGATCAATTTCCGCTTCATCGTGAAATTTAACATATATCCGTTGTAATTCCACAATTGGATTTTTTTTCAATTCGTCTAAATTACCCCATAACTCGTAGGCTACTAAAAGTTTACCAAATTGGGTACCCCAATCACCTAAATGATTAACGCCAGTAACTCGGTAACCGAGTTTTTGGTAAATAAGTTTCAACGAATGTCCAATTACTGTCGATCGCAAATGACCAACCGAGAAATTCTTAGCAATATTAGGACTTGAATAATCAATCACAATGTTTTCATCTTTGTCATACTCAGTACCAAATTGGTCTTTTAACTTGTATACTTCGCCTAATACTTGTTTAGAAAAACTTGCTTCTTCAAGCTTAATATTCACAAATGCACCAATTAATTCAACTGCTTTAACTATTGCTTCTTTCTCCAAGACGTTTTTAACTTGTTCAAAAACGTGAGCCAGACTTAATTTATGTTCCTTAATTATTCTAAAAAGCGGTATTGCTAAATCATAGTTACCGCGTTTTGGGACCTCAACTTCAATGTCAAAAGAAGTTTCAAGTAAGATATGTTGTTTTAACTGTTGTTTAATTGCTTCTAACATGAATATTTTCTAATGAGTAAAAAAGCACTTTCGTGCTTAATTTATTTCCTTTAATACTTCGTTGTAGAAATCACGAACAGCTGTTCTAATATTTTTTGGTTGTTGCGTGCCAACTACATAGGTGGCTTCAACTAATTGTCCTTGATAAAATATTAGTAATGCTGGTGTTATTACTGGAATGTCGAAAGCTAGTTCTTCAGCTAATTCTTCAAATCCTTTAGCGTGTTCAGTATCAAGCTTTTTTAAATAAAAAATATTTGGTGACATTTCAAATAA
>CAZRJV010000128.1:0-2041 GCA_964600625.1 uncultured Acholeplasmataceae bacterium | reverse complement strand
TGCCTTTACTGGATTAGCGGGGTTGATTTAAATGGACTATTTAAGAGTTGTTATTATTTTAGGAGCGGTGTTAGCCTTAGTAGGTATTTACATGTTAGCACTTTTTCTTAATCGTAAAACAAAAGCACCAGAAGGATGCGAGTTGGCTCATCTAGAAGCGACTTGTGGGGGCTGCTTAAGCAAAACTTGCGAAGTAAGAATAGAGGAGGGCACAACAACATGATTATGGATTTTGTATGGGCGGTAGTTATCTTAGCTGTAATGGGTATTTTACTAGCGGTTGCGTTAACACTGGCAGATAAATTCTTTGCTGTTAAAGAAGATGAAAGAATTGATGAAGTGGAAAAACTATTACCAGGAATTAATTGTGGGGCTTGCGGAACACCTGGGTGTCGCGCATTTGCCAAAGGAATAGTTAGTGGTGAAATTAATAAGTTATCTCGTTGTAAACCTGGTAACGCTAAAAAAAACTACGATCCAATTATCGCATATCTAAAAGATCATCCAAATGAGGATGGAACTTATTTAGATGTAAAAATATAATTTGAAAAAAAGCATGAACTGAGATTATCAAGGTTCATGCTTTTTTTGATGAAGATAACTTTCGTAATAGAATACGTTTAAGACAATTGAACGATAATTTATATCATGGTATAATTGACATAGTTATTAAATTAATAATTTAATAAAGCCCTTTTTCAACAAGGAGGAACTTCATGAATAGAAAAGTTTCCAAGTTTAAAATATTTTCGCTCCTAATATTAGTGATAAGTTCACTATTTTTAGTGAGTTGTTTTGAAACTGAAGAACCACCAACTAAAAAAATTAAAGAAATACTTAATAGCGTTTCAATTGAATATGCTCATAATAATTCTTCAGATAAAATTACCGATAATTTTGTGGTCCCCACCAATATTGACGGTATTACAATCGAGTGGCTATCAAGCAACGAAGAAGTATTGTTTTTTGACAATGAAACAGCAATAATTACTCGGCTTGAATACGATGTAGAGGTCCACATTACAGCACAAGTGACAATTGATAAAATTACTGACTTTCAAACATTTAAAATTAAAATAATTGGTATTCCTCTTCAAGAAGTTGGCTATCAAGTGATGTTTTACATTGATAATGAACAATATGGTCAAGCTCAATACGTTAAAGAAGGCTCAGCAGCAAAAGCGCCTACGCCCCCTAGCAAAGAAGGATACGAATTTATAGGTTGGGATAAGGAGTTTTTAAACGTAGAAAGAGATTTAGATATTCACGGAATCTATTCTCCAATCGAATATACAATTTCATATACCGATTTATTTAATACCAATCACGAAAACCCAACAATCTACACGGTTGAAGATGAATTTATTTTATTACCACCATCAACTAGGCAAGGATACACTTTTATTGGTTGGTATCATGGTAGTGAAAAAATTGATAAAATTTCATTGGGAACTACCGATAACATTATATTATCGGCTAGATTTGAAAAAAATGCTTATCTAGTTAAATTTGTTGATTATGATTTAAGAGAAATTAAGTCAGAAGTTGTCCAACACGGATTACCGGCAACTGCACCGTCTGATCCAACTAGAGAAGGTTATACCTTTAAAGGTTGGAACCAACCATTTAACATAGTAACATCAGATTTAATAATTGAAGCTGATTATAGTATTAACACTTATAAAATTACTTATCAAGTTAAAGATCAAAACGATATTGTTCAATACTTTGAATACGATTCACCAATCATTGGATATAAACCTGATCAAATTATTGGGTACTCTTTTTCATGGGATAAACCAATTCCACAAAATATGCCATCTAAAGATTTGGTGTTTGTTGGAACTTATACCCCAAATCAATATAAAATAACATATCTTGTAGATGGAGAAGAACATTTAGTTAGAGAATATGACTTTGGAGAGACAATAACAATAACTCCTGACTTAATCAAAGAAGGTTATTCATTTAGCTGGAATCCATCAACATTACCAACAACGATGCCAGCTAATGATTTAGAAGTTATTGGAGTATTTACAAT
>CAZRJV010000127.1:0-2041 GCA_964600625.1 uncultured Acholeplasmataceae bacterium | reverse complement strand
TATGATATTTGTTTAAATCATTAATAATTTCTTCAGTTATAACTTCACCTGGAATTACAATTGGAATTCCAGGTGGATAAACCATTATCGATTCGGCAGCAACTTCATCTTTTGCCTCACCTAATGGGATATATTTTTTGTATCCGTGATATGCCTCTCTTGGTCGCATATAATAGATTGGATCAGCATAAATTGTTTTTTGATGAATCGGCTCAATGTTTTCTTTTAAATGAGTTTTAGCAATTTTTTCTAATCCTTTAATTAATGTGTTGATATCTTTTTCTTGGGTCCCCGAAGATAGGATTGCCAAAATCAAATGAGTTTCAGCTAGTTCTAATTGAATATTGAACTTATCCCTTAATTCGTTAAATGCTTGAAAACCGGTAATACCTAAGTCAGAAACCTTAACAATAATTCTGGTTTCATCGTATCCAAATTCACCCTTATTAATAAAATACTCGTGTGTAATGGCTTCAACACCAGGAATGGTGTTAATTTTATGACGAGCACGACTAGCCATTTTGATAACTTTATCGAGCTTTTTCTCGCCATTTAGATACATGTTTTTTCTAGCAACATCTAAACTCGCCATCAACAAAGAACTAGGTGAGGTTGAATTCAATATATTAAGAGTCGCCTGCAGTCTTTGGTGATCAACCCGCTCGCCATTAGCTAAAATGATTGAGCTTTGAGTTAAAGACCCCATAGTCTTATGGACCGATACAACAGAAAAATCAGCACCAGCTCTAATAGCTCCAATAGGTAGTTTTTTATTAAAGTAAAAATGTCCACCGTGCGCTTCATCCACGATTACCTTTAAATTATGTTCGTGAGCTAATTTTATTATCTCTTCTAATTCACTAACAACACCGAAATAAGTTGGGTTGATTAAGAAAATTGCTTTTGCATCAGGATGTTCAAGTATCGCTTCTTGAACCGTTTTCAAAGATATTCCGTTAGCTATCCCCAAAGTTTGATCAATGTTTGGTTTCATAAAAACGGGAATCGCGCCACTTAAAATTAAAGCGTTAATTACCGACTTATGAACATTTCTTGGAATTAATATTTTATGATTAGCACGACAAGCTGACATGATAACAGCTAAAATTCCTTGGGTAGTTCCATTCGTTAAAAAATAAGCTGAATCGGCACCAAATGCCTCTGCCATTAAATTTTGGGCATCCTTAATAACACCACTAGGCTTTGATAAATTATCTAATCCTTTTGGTGCATTTGCATCAAGTTTAAAAATATTATGTCCGACATAATCAATCATTTCATTATTTAATTTTCCAAGTTTATGACCTGGAACATCAAACGGTGTTGGATTCGATTCGGCGTAATCTTTTAATTTGGTAAAATACGGTGTTTTATTTTGACTATCATTTTTCTTGTTGTTTATCATATGGTTATAGTTTTGATAACTCCTTGGCTATTTTGCCCGCCAAAATGGCATTGTTATAGACTAGTTCAAGGTTTGCACTTAAACTCTTTCCTTCAGTTATATCTTTTAATTTGGCAAGCAAAAACGGGGTGGCCGCTTTTCCCGTAATATTTTGAGACTCAGCTTCCACAATGGCCGCTTCAATTGCTTGATTAATTTTGTTTTCATCTAAACTAAATTGTTCCGGAATTGGGTTAGCAACAACAACCCCTCCTTGAATTAAATTCCACTTATTTTTTAACAATGAAGCAATTTCTTTGGCGCTATCCAAACGATACGTAATATTAAATTCACTTGTTTTCGTGTAAAAAGCAGGTAGTTTATCAGTTTTATAACCGATTACTTCAACACCTTTAGTTTCTAAATATTCCATTGTTAATCCAAGATCAAGAATCGACTTAGCACCTGCACAAACGACTGCCATATTAATATCTCCAAGTTCTTCTAAATCCCGTGAAATATCAAAAGTCTCAGTAGCGCCACGGTGGACTCCACCAATACCGCCAGTTGCAAACACTTTAATTCCAACTAAATTAGCTAAGATCATTGTTCCCGACACGGTGGTTGCTCCCATTTTTTGTTGTGAAACACAATATC
>CAZRJV010000126.1:0-2050 GCA_964600625.1 uncultured Acholeplasmataceae bacterium | reverse complement strand
TTAATTGATTTAATAAAAATGTTGTAGTGATTTTTAAAGAACATTGTTTTTCTAAAATAAAGGTATAACATGAGTATAGAAGATAAGATGTTTATACCCGAGTGGATGATAAATAAGTATTTAAACCAATCAACCAAGATATATGTTTCATAAAATGGGATATAAACTAAAAACCCGATGGCATTAATAACTAAAATGACAAAGGAAATTCTATAAAACTTATCATCTAGGATAGAAACAAAGATAATAAGACTTACGGTGATTAAGGCTATAAAAAACATGATGATTGAAATTAACAAAAACTTACCTCCTAAATACTGGTTATGTCAAAAGAAAACTTCATATCAAAAACATAAAATCCGATAACAATCGCTAACATTATCGCAAACGATAATAAAATCTTTATCCAGTCATTCTTACGCATAAAATCAATGAATTTATCTGGGATATTGGCATTGCCAATAATCTTTAAAGGATTCATTAATAATGAGACTATTTTATTGAGAATATCACTAAATTTTTTCATGGCAGTTCACCTATTTAATATACATATTGATGTATTCATACATCTTTTCACGGTCGTTAGCTTTAATCATAATCCCTTCAACAACGATGGTGATGGTTCCGGTTTCTTCGCTGACGACAATGGTTAATGAGTCTGAAACTTCACTGATACCTAAAGCGGCTCTGTGACGAGATCCCATTGTCTTATCATGTTTTTCTGTTTCACTTAATACATAATAAGCCCCCGCACATCTAATTTCGTCGCCGCGAATAATAACAGCGCCATCATGAAGTGGGGTATTCGGAATGAAAATGTTAATCAGTAATTCTTTTGAAACTTTCGCATTCATAATAATCGCTCTTTCAGCGTATTGATCCAAAGAGTTATATTTTTCAATCGTGATTAAGGCACCAATGTTTTGGCTTGATAAATACATACAGGCTTCTACCACATGTGTTTTGGTTTCTTGAGAACCGATTGTCATGCCTTCTAAAGCCGTTTCTGAAACCCATGCCGATTCAAAACTTCTTCTGATATCTGGGCTTAACACTAAGATAACAAATAAAGGAATCCAATAAGAAACATAATCTAGTATTTGATAACTAATTTGTAAATTTAATAAGCCCGCTACCCATGTTAATATATAAATAAAAAGAATCACTAAAAATATTCTAAAAACGCGTTTAGACCCTAAAAAAAATGTTAATATAAAATAGACGATTATCCAAAGTAAATAGGCATCTAGTACGATAGAAAGAATCTCAGGCATAATCTCACCTCTCATAATTTATTATATCATATTTAACACTTTATGAAATTACATTTTAAACTATCCCGTATTTTTGATTTATGGTAAAAAATACACAGAAAAAAAACTTATATTATTTTACAAAAAAAAATATTTTAAGTTGAAATTCGCACACCTACGCAATTAACCAAAAAAAACCAGTATTTTTAGGTATTTTTCTTTTTATTTTTCGGTTGTTTTTGAAACCTATTATGCGTATAATACCTAATACAAGGACGGGATAAATTTATGATAAAATATAGCCAAACATTAACACAACAACTAAATAGAGATATAAAAGAATACTACCCACACATTTTCCCCGTCACAGATAGTATGCACATGTCTTTTGATGGTGTTTCAAGGTTAGTCATGTTAGATAGATATACTCAAAAAGACATGGCCCTTAAATCACTAAAAGTAGGTGACCTCGTTGTTACCGTCATTAAACATGATCCAAAATTCCCTGCTAGAGGAATTGGATATGTTCAAGAAATTTTAGAAGACGACACACTCATGGTTCAAATTGAAGATGAGTTTATCGGGCAGATCGGTGACGAACATCAAAATGGTTTAATTAAACGTCAATACAGAGATATTGAAAAACCATTAGAAATCTACTACGAACAAATCGCTAGACGTGTTGGCCATCATCTCGGTGAAGATGAATCTGATGAAACAATTCAAGCTTTCGTTCACGAATTAGAGAATCTTAATTTAGTCCCTGCTGGTAGAGTATTATATGGAGCCGGTTCTAA
>CAZRJV010000125.1:0-2097 GCA_964600625.1 uncultured Acholeplasmataceae bacterium | reverse complement strand
ATAGTGAGCTTTGGATGTTAACTGTTGAAAGTGCAACAGTTTATAGAGATAAAAGAATTAAGTTTAAGTTTTATGATGGAATAGAAAACAAATAAGGAACTCCATGTAGATTGATATGTGGAGTTTTTTTAATGAAATTTTAGTAAACATTCAATTCTAATTGTAAAAAAAGTTGGAGCCCAATTTCATCAAAAAACCTATAAGTTAATTAATTAACCTAAGGGTTGACAACTTTTTTATAAAATGCTATAATGATGATGAACAGTTCATCTGTTTAAGGAGGAGAATAAAAATGGTTAGTAGATTAGGGAGATTTTTAAGAAAGTTAAGAATAGACAATAATCTAATATTAAAAGATATGGCTGATATGTTAGAGGTTACGTCATCAATGCTATCGGCTGTAGAAAATGGTAAGAAATCAGCACCATTAGAATGGGAAGATAAAATTATTAACAATTATAATCTTAGTGAAGAAGATAAAGAGGAATTGCACAATTCAATTTTAGAATCAATAAAGCAAATAAGAATTGATATTGAAAGTAATGATTATGATCGCGCTAATGTTGCTATTTCATTTGCGAGAAATTTCGAGGAGTTAAATGAAGAAAAAATTAAGAAAATATTTGATATTTTAGAAAGTAATGGTGATTAAATGTACATAACCGAGCAGCCAATCAGTAGGGAACAATTAAGAATGATAGCAAAAGCTTTTAAATCATACCTTGGTTTTAACGGGTTATTTATTGACGTACCGAGGATGCTAGAAGTAACAATGGATAAATTCCCACACTTGGATGTAGAGATAGTTACAGATAACTCGCTCGGTAGAAAAATATTTGCAGACTTTATACCCAAAAACTCTACTTTAACTAATAGACCGCTAATTAGAATCAAAGAATCAGTTTATAATAATGCATGTAATCCTAACAGTAACTCTTATGGCAGGGACAGAATGAGTATTACGCATGAAATAGCACATTTTATATTAATTGATCAATTTAATGTTGAAGTTATTGAACATCACGGAAGAGGCACAACAAACCTAGCAACAACTGCCGAATGGCAGGCGATGGCATTAGCGGGTGAAATTATTATGCCTTTTGAGGAAACGGAAAGTATTAAAGATATATTAGAGTTAGCTAATAAGTGTGGTGTTAGCACTGATGCTGCTAATTATAGAATAAATAAATATATGAAAGAATAAAAAAAGAACCAAAGTTGCGGCAACAACCTTAGTTCTAGACCATGGTATAAACCATAGGACAATTGTATTATATCACGGTCGACTATTTTAATAAACAATAATGTTGAAAGGATTGTGATATATACATGAAGGAAGTAAAAGATAATTTTCAAGCATTTTTAACTGAAGATGCAAAATTTGTTAGCAAAGAAGAATATCCATTATTAGAAAAATGGATGATTGCAGAAGAGCCACCAAATAAAATAGTTCCATTTAATAAAATAAAAGAAGTTAAGAATCCTGAGGAGTATTATATTTGTTTTTATTGTCGAGATGAGGACTTTAAGAGAGTAAAAAATAATCCCAAAAAATATATTGAGATGTTTAAAAGAAGCAAAGGAATTATTGGTCTTGATTTTAGTGTTCACACTGACATGCCACTGATAAAACAAAAGAGTCAAATGAATGACAACTTATCATTGACATATTTTTTTGGGAAATCAGGGGTTAGTATAATTCCTAATATTAGATATGGTTTAGAAGATACTAAAGAAGATTATTTACAGACAATACCCAAAGGTTCATTGATAGCATTTGGCACATATGGTTTTATTAAAACAATAAAAGAACAAAATGTTTGGCTAGGTGTTATTTTAGATGTAATTAAAATAGTTGAGCCAAAGGGTGTCATCATTTATGGTTCTTTACCAAACGATTTAAAAAATTGGTTTCACCTTCATAATATAGATTTATACATTTATCCTTCATATATGGAAACTAGAATGAAGGAGGTGAAACAAAATGGGAACTAAAGGAAAAAGCAATTTATATGGCAGAGGCAAAAGAGGGAAGCCAAACGAAAATATTTCTTATGAATACTCTAAAATGTATTTACCAGGAGATTATGAAAGACA
>CAZRJV010000124.1:0-2137 GCA_964600625.1 uncultured Acholeplasmataceae bacterium | reverse complement strand
CGTAACTTTATCAAATACTATTTCAACAAACTCATAATTTTCATTTAAAGCATTATCAGGATCTGTTTCCCATTCAATCTTATAGTCTGGTAAATCATCATATGAATAAATTAATTCAATTTGTTCACCAAATAAATAACTATTATTTAAATAAGTATCTTCAAGACGTTCTTGAATAATATCAAAGTTATATTCATTAATATCTTGATATGTAGCAACTAAAGTAATATCCGTTTCAACCACAGTTGAAAAGTCATAATCTAATTCATCTAATTGCCAAGAAATAAAGATATAACCGTCTTGATTCGGAACCCAAGAAGGTTTATTAAAAACCGTATTCTTTTCTATTTCGTAAGTAAGTGCCACACCATCCATTACACTACCATCACCAATATCAAATAAGACTGTCACCATTTCTATTAATGGTTTTTCTTCATAGACGGCAATTAGTGTAATATCACTAGTTATTGGAGTGTCAAAATTATATTTTAACCCGTTTAATTGCCACACAATAAAGATATATTCATGTTTAGCTGGATTAGACGGAACTGGCATTGTATTGCCGTGTTCAATTGAATAAGTTAAATTGGTTTGACCGTTAATCATTCCGCCGTCTAAATCAAGAGTAACGATGTGCATTAAAGGGAGTGGTTTTGGTCTAACTATTAAATTAAACTCTCTTACCTTAAATACTGTATCACTAATTAATAGGGTCGCTTTTAAGGTAACACTTTTTGACTCGTCAGTTAGATTAACTATTCCAAAATTGTTTTGAATTTTAATAACTTCTATATCGCTTGATTCCCAAAAGATATTAATTTGTTCAGTATCATTTGGTAGTGAGATTGCTTTTAATAAGGTAATATCGTTATTAACATTATTAATACTATCATCATTAGCATAAGTTATTAAATCAGCAGCTAAAAAAACCTCAATAAGGGCTTGTTCATTTAGTTCTTGTTCGGTTGGCTTTTCTTCACAAGCCACCATCACAAAACCAGTAATTATTAAAAATATAAGTTGTAGTATTCTTTTCATAGACACCTCATTTTATATATCTTGTTGTGGTAATAATTATATCACAAAAATACCTAACCTAATTATCTTTTTGTTTTTAAACAAAAAGGGACACTAAGGCTGAAGATAACTTATCTTCAATCTCGTGGTGTCCCTTTTAAATTATAGACTTTTTACTTTAATTAAATCTATTTTCTTTTTTTGATGAAGAAAAACGCTCCACCCACTACTAATAGTCCAGATACAACAGATGCTACTATTATTAATGCGGTGTTATTATCTTCAACTTTTGGTTCTTCTGGTTTTTCTTCGGGTTGGATTGGAGCCTCGCCGTAAAAACGTTTTTCTTCGAATTTATTAGTTGCAAATTCAATTGCTTCAGCTAACTCTAATAATATTTCATCAGAAACACTTCCCGATTTAATTAAGTTTTCTATTCTTTCAACTTCCGCGATTAAATCATCTAAATCTTCCTTAAACATGAATTGTTCGTCTTCCGGAAGATTTGTTAGATAATCGTCTAGTTCTTGTACTTTACTTAATTTTAGTTTTAGTTGTTCGACTTTAACTAATATTTCTTGTGGTTTAACATTTAATTCGTATAATGGTTCAATTACTAAGTCTTGTCTTACCTCATTGAAATTGTGTGACCATCTAATAAAGGTATAGTTTTCAAGTTCAGGAACTTTTGGAGCGCTTGCGGCTTCGCCATAATTAACAATTTGGATTTCCCCAATTTGTTCGCCTTCGTGGTCAATAAACTTAACTTCAAAAGTAATAATTTCGTAAACCGCTTGAATAATCATATCACTTGTTACTTCGTTAAATTCTTTACTCCATGAAATAAATATTAACCCTGGAATGATTTCTACATCTGGGGCAATCGCTGCTTGCCCGTGGTTAACAATTTGAGTTTCCCCAATTTGTATTCCAACGCGGTCTAAGAATGTAACATTGTATTGGTTAACTTTATAAATAGCTTTTATGACTGTGTTTTCAACTATGTTATTAAATTCTTTATCCCAAGCAACAAATGTCTTACCTGTGATTTCTGGAACAGTCGGGGCTTTGGCGTTCTCATTATAATTAACTGTGACTGTAGTTAATAAAGTATCGTTGT
>CAZRJV010000123.1:0-2138 GCA_964600625.1 uncultured Acholeplasmataceae bacterium | reverse complement strand
ATATAGTTTACTTTCTAATTTAATTCCTTTAAAAGAATTAGTTAAAAAAGCAAAACAATCAGGATATGATTTTGTTGCTTTAAGTGACAATAATAACTTATACGGCATGTATGAGTTTTTTAAAGAGGCTAAAAAACATCAAATAAAACCAGTTATTGGTATGAAGATAGTAGTTAATTATGAATTAGAAGAAACTGGGTTTTTAATTTATGTTAAAAATGAAATAGGTTATCAAAACCTATTAAAGATTTCATCGATTATTAATATTGAAAATCGTAATATTGATTATGACGAATTAATAAAGTATCAAGATGGTTTAATTATTATTTCATCAGGAGATGATTCATTAATTGATCAGGCTATTTTAAATAACAATGTTCAAAAAGCTGAATCAATTACCTTAAGACTAAAAAGAGAATTAAAAAACTTTTATTTAGGTTTAGCCCTTTATCATATGAATCATGAATTTAAAATTGCCCAAACATTATCAAGTCTTGCTATTAGTTTAGAAGTAATGTTACTACCAATTCAAAAAACATCATATCTAGATAAAAGTGATCATAGAAATTACACTCTACTTAGAGGCGTTGATAAACGTGAATACTTAGAAATTGATGAAGGTGATTTGAGTTTTTTAACAAAAGAAGAGCTTGAATATCGCTTTTATGATTATGCTTTTGTTTTTAAAAATGCAAGCGACTTAGTAAATTCGATTGACTTTGAGTTTAGTATTCCGAAATTTGACCTACCATCACCAAATAGTAAAAGCTTAAATCCAGCTGAAGAATTAAGACGCGAGTCTTTTTTAGGACTAGAAAAAAGACTACGAACACCACACTCAAAATCTAAAGAAGAATATATTGAAAGACTTAATTATGAATTAGATGTCATTATTAAGTTAAAGTATCCTAATTATTTTTTAATTGTTAGTGATTTTGTTAAATACGCTAAAGATAGAGGCATATTAGTTGGTCCAGGTCGGGGATCAGGAGCAGGGTCACTTGTGGCTTACTGTTTATATATTACAGAGGTTGACCCACTTAAATATGATTTATTATTTGAACGGTTTTTAAATCCGGCTCGAATTAGTATGCCAGATATTGATTTAGACTTTCCTGATGATAGAAGAGATGAAGTTATTAATTATGTGGCTAACAAATATGGTGTTGATCATATTGCTTCAATTATCACATTTGATACTTTTCAATTTAATTCATCAGTTCGAGATATCGCTCGAGTTAAAAATCTAACAGTTTCACAAACCAATCAATTACTAGAAGATTTAAGAAGAGGAACCTTTGATGATAAAGATTTTGACATTAAAGAAGTAATTGATGCCTCTAATTCAATCATTAACTTACCAAGACACACTGGAACACATCCGGCAGGTATTATTTTATCAAGTCAAAATTTAAGAGAAATTATTCCACTGCAAAGTGGACCACAAGAGTTTCCTCAAACTCAGTGGAATATGAATGATTTAGAAGAGTTAGGGTTATTAAAGATTGACTTTTTAGGAATCAAGAACTTAACGATTATCGATGAAACAGTTAAGTTAATTAAAAGTAAAAATCCTGATTTTAAATTATCAGATATAAACTTTGATGACGAAAAAACATACCAGTTACTTCAAATAGGCGATACTAATGGGATATTCCAATTAGAACAGCCAGGAATGCAATCAACTTTAAGAACTATTTTTCCAACTAAATTTGATGATTTGGTTGCCACTCTTGCACTGTATCGTCCAGGTCCAATGGCTAACATCCCTTTATATGCTAGACGCTTAAAAGGTGAATCATATGAAAAGATTAATCCTATTTTAGATGAAATCTTAGACTCTACATATGGAATTATTGTTTATCAAGAACAAATTATTCAAATTGCTAATCGCTTTGCTGGTTATACCTATGCAGAAGCTGATTTGCTGCGTCGCAGTATATCTAAAAAAGATCATCAAACTTTAATTAATGAAGAACAACATTTTATTTCTTCAGCAACTAAAGTTGGACGTGATCCTAAATTATCTAAAGAAGTTTATGACTACATCGTAAAGTTTGCTGATTATGGTTTTAATAAGGCACATAGTGTATCTTATGCAATCATTACTTACCAAATGGCTTATTTAAAAGCCAACT
>CAZRJV010000122.1:0-2242 GCA_964600625.1 uncultured Acholeplasmataceae bacterium | reverse complement strand
TACCTTTCTTAGGAAAAGAAGAGAAAAAAGAATTAGTTCAAATGATTATTGATGGCCATGAAAACACTAAAAACTTAAAGTTATCAACAGTGTTTCCATTCTTAGAAGAAAGTGACTGCGATAAAATCTTTTTAGCAAAAATGAAAGATATTCCAACTAAAGATCTAACAGCCTTACTACCATTTGTTTCAAAAGAAGCCCTAAGTGTAATGGTTGATGAATATTTAGAAGGTAATTTTGACGGCTTAAATATGAATTCGGTCTATCCATTTTTAGATCAAGAATCAATTAAAAAAATATTCTATAAACAATTAAAAAAAGAATAACTAAATTCAAAAAAACCCAACTATTTTTCCGAGTTGGGTTTTTTTTTAGACTAATTCAAGTGAAATAATTTGATCAATTTTAAAAGGTATACCATCTAAATATATTAACTTTTTTAAATCATCTAGTTTAGTTATATAGCCATAGAAAGTATTTGAATAACCATTTTTATAATAAGATATTAAAACCTCGCTATTATTGTTAATGGCTTCTTTTAGCGTTATATCCATATAATAAAGTTGTTCATCAGATAAGAGTGGTTTATCTTTTTTACCTAAACGATATTTTAATTCATTATATAAATCATTAAAACCAGCTAACCCGTCAAATGGAGCCCATTTGATAATTCCCCGATCAACATAATTACTCATGATGACCACCAACAAACTTGTTGCGTTCTCTAATTGTAGATGCTTCAGTTAATGAAGAACCACGGTTAACGCTATTTTTGCCATATGCAAGCTTAATTTTATCAATCATTGATAATAAATCTTCTTCGCGTTTCATTTCTTCATAGTCATCAAATAGCGATAATTGATGAATATTAGAAATATCTGATAACCCACTTATTGAAATGCTAACACTACGAATTGCACTTTCCTCGTCATATAAAGAATTAAAGATCGATAAACACATCTCATAAATAGTAGTAAATGAGTTAGTCGGATATTCAAAAGAGCGTTGCCGGCTAAAACCGCCGCCATAATCTTTTGAATAGCCAATTCCAATATGTAAGGTTTTACCCTGCTTTTTAGCCATTCTTAGTCGTCTAGATAACTCATCGGCCATCTCCATAATAATCGTGTAAATATCAGGCAAATAATAGTCTTTAAATAAGATTTGTGAGTTACCAAAACTTTTGTTTTGGCTTCTTAGTTTTCCTTTATCTTGAATCATACTCATATCAATACCATTAGCATGATAATATAACTCCTCACCAATAACACCAAAACGTCTTTTTAACTCTTTAACACTATAGTTAGCTAAATCACCAATCGAATAAAGACCCATAACATTAAAGTTTTTTTCCATTCGCCTGCCAATTCCCCACATCTTTGATAGTGGTGTAATTGGCCACAGCTTTTTGCTGACATCATCATAAGTCCATTTAGCAATCGAGTGCTCTAAATGTTTACCTTCTAAATCCATTGCCAGTTTAGCTAAAAGCATATTAGGTCCAACCCCGCAGCTAACTGGTAAATTTAGCTCATCTTCAATCTTTTGACAAATCATTTGAGCCAGTTCAAAGTCAGTCATCTTATAATATGTTAAATAGTTAGTAACATCCAAAAACGCTTCATCAATTGAGTAAACATATAAATCTTCATCTGAGATAAAAGAAAGATATATCTTAACAATCTTTATTGTATATTCTAAATATGTTTTCATTCTTGGTTTTGCGTAGATAATGTCTTTCTTAAGGTGTTCTGGCAGTTCAAATATTCGACCCCGAGCTGGTGCTCCTAGTTGTTTTAAGTATGGCGTTGTCGCAAGACAAATTGAGCCATCACCGCGTGATTTATCAGCGACAACTAACATAGTTTTAAATGGATCAAGCCCGCGAAGCGCGCATTCAACAGAGGCATAAAAACTTTTTAAATCAATACAAATTATATTTCGATGTGTTTGATATTTTTTCATAATCTTGCCTCCTTTGTGGTAAGTAATTTATCATATAAAAATAATAGTTTCAATGAAAATACGAATGAAAAAAAGTTAGTTATTTACAATCTAAATAACACGTTTTTAGTTGCCAAAAACCATTAAAATGGAATGGTTATCTTGAGGCGATTTACAAAAGGTTAAATTAATATAACACTTTAATTACTAATATAAATTACACATGTTATAATTAATTGAGGCGTTAACATGAAGAATGAATATTATTTTTATATTTACTTAGGAGTAATAGCGATTA
>CAZRJV010000121.1:0-2335 GCA_964600625.1 uncultured Acholeplasmataceae bacterium | reverse complement strand
TTTGGAGTTTGATTAATTTAAAAAAAGCCCCCCAAACTCACCTTAATAATACTTTGTTGTACTATAAGTCCAAGCTTTGGGGGTAATTTTATAATTTTGTTGTCTCTGTTTACAACAAAGGTAGTTGTTTTGAGTCATCAAAGCTATAACTACTAGTTCAAGTCTTTTAATTAAAAATTGTGAGTAAATAGCGGTATCTATTGGTAAATAAGGTCGTTTGCGTGACTGTTAGTTTAGTGACGTTTCTAGGTAAATCTCAGTAAGCAAGGGCAAATAGATGCCTCTATTTTTACTACCAACATATTTATGTATTGAATCAATTCCATGAGCAAAGTAGATATCTTTTATATTTTCTTTACCAATTATTTAAGTATCCATGACCCTGAATATTCATCATCTTTTCTATCAAGTAAACCTTGTTCTTTTAACTTTTTTATATTCCTTAATATTGTCCTTCTATCTTTTCCGATAAAATCAGCTAATTCACTAACTGTTATATTGTTATCTTTACGAATTTGCTCAATAATTTTGTTTTGGACATTAGAAAGAACTTGGTGGCTTTTGGTGACATTTGGTGACATATTGGTTGCATCTTTTACGATTGTGTTTCCTAAATAATAATTCATATTCGGCAATATAACCCTAAAGAAATTACCAGAGACTTCAAATTTAGGCGTATTGTTATATGGTTTGTAAGCTTCTATTATTCTTTCTAAACCAGTTGCGTAATTTTCAATGAAATCCATTTTATCAAGAATATTAACTAAATTAGGATTTCGCATTGATTGTTTGCCAGATAAAACATCTTCTAGTGTATATCCTCCATATATGTTACCAGGAGAAGTGACCTCTAATCGGTCTCTAAAAAATTCTATTTTAATGTTTGATCTAAATGAAAAATCACAATGACATAGCGCATTTAATAATGCTTCTCTAATTGATGGCGAAGGATATGATTTCAATTCTACACGTTGTGGTTGATAGTCAACAATTTTCGCACTTGTATCATTATATATTTCAGCATAATCTAAAACACTATCAATAATTCGTAAATATGAGCCGGCAAACTCCTTTTTAACTTTAAACTCAACTCTTGTATTATCTTTGTATACTGCAAATTTAACGATATATAGATTTTCATCACTTAAAAGTTCCGCCAGTTTTGTATATTTCTTATCCTTTGTATAAAAACCTAAAGCATTCATTTTTGGAACAAAATCTTGTCTGTCGCTAATAGCTAAAAATTGAGTAAAATGCAAATCTTGATTTGCGGCTAATTCTGTCTCAAAATGGCCATCGTTATATTTTCGATAAAACTCGGATATTTCCTCTTTAGTCGCCTTTCTGGCCGTTGAGCCTATTCGTATATAAACTCCTTCACTTGTTGGACCCTTTCCCACCAAATAATAAGGTTTATCATTACCTTCAGTAATTTCAATCCTTAATACATTTCTTTTATCATAATAATAGTCGATTAAACCTTTTGAATCTGGATAAATACCTTCACGAATCCAATTACTTATAGTTTGTTCAAACTCCTCTTTCAATTCTATGGGCACACCAACTACTTCGCCTTCATTATCTATGCCAATTTCAATAACGCCACTAGAACTATTTAAAAATGAAACAATCTCACGTTTCACCTCTTTTGTTAAGGTTTGTTTCCACTCTAAATTTTTACTTTCTTTTTCCATATTTTCACCACTCTAGTCTTTCTATAATATAGAATATCATACTTGGTGACATTTGGTGACATTTGGTGACATTTTTTCTGGTGAAATTTTTCAAATGCTATCAGTTTTATATCATGGACATATTTTTTGTCCATCATTTGTCCATGATATTTATTTAAAATAGTTCTTGCGGTATAGGTGGTGCAAAAATAACTTTTTAGGCAACAAAAAAGACCAACCTTTCGGCGGACCTTGTAAAGTTTTGAATCATTTTGAAATTCACTTTTTCAAAAAAAATGCCCACGCATTTTAGAGATGGGGCGTTCGGTGGTGGTCGCTAATTTAATAATTTGATGCTGGGGGGTTAAAATGTTTTTTCATACTTCATAAGTATTTCACGTTCGATTCTAAATCTAAACGATCTATTACTTGATTGTCCATTTTACTCAAATAGTTTCATTAAGGTTATAAATGTCAATATAAGAATACCAATTTCAAATGATGATGGTATTGATTTAAAAGGGTATAGCTTAATTCATCAATCAAAATATAGTTTCACTAAATTTTACAAAAAAGTTAGTTATAACATTTCAATTTACGTTAGTAAACTTCATAATTAATCATGTTTTTATAGAAAATAAATAAGTTTTTGTCTTACTAAA
>CAZRJV010000120.1:0-2361 GCA_964600625.1 uncultured Acholeplasmataceae bacterium | reverse complement strand
ATATGAAAGAGTACACCAATTTTAATACAATGCGTACACCTCAATGTATTTTGAGATTTTGCGTACACCCAGTGCTTTTATTGATGTTTTGCGTACACCTTCCATTTTTGGTAGTATTTTTTGCGTACGCCTAAAATGGCTTGCGTACACATAGAGAAAATCCTTGCGTACACCAAAAAGGATTGCGTACACCAATTTTATGAAAAACAGTATTACATTTTCTCATTATAAAGTAATTGATAGAGAGTAAACTATCTAATATTAATTGAAGTTGTAAAGTTGCAACCAGATTCATAATAGTTTGAACAACCAATAAACGGATTGCCATCTTTCTTCCTAAATCTTATATCTGCATCTGCGTCACACTTAGGGCATTTGTAAGAAATTACATCACTGTCACTATTAAATGTTTTACCAGCGGTAAGCCATGCAACTTTACTTGCACCGGAATTTAATAGTAGCTTAGTTATTTCTCTCAGGGTTGAGGCTGTTGTCACAACATCATCAAATAATAATATAGATTTTTCTTTTATATATTCTATATCATTTTCATCTATATAGTAATGCCCTTTTACGACAGCAGATCTTTCAAAAGGGTCTAAAGATTTTATTGATTCGTAACTATCTGATATTTTAATATAATTGCTATCAGTCAACAATAAAAATCTATCTTTTTGCCCATCTTTACAAGGAACGTATTGGACTATATCATATTTATCTTTATTAACTTCTAGGAAAAAGTTAAGACAATTTTTATAAAAATTAAGACTTGGTAATTCACCATCTTTGCATTTTAGTATTTTTTTAGAAAAGATATCTAAATTATCAATTCTTTTCTTTGCTCCAAAGTACCTTCCCAAGGAAAAAGAATCAATATTAACACCTTCAAATTCTGTATCACTAAAAAACATATCCATTTCATCTAAAGGTACTAAATTATGAATATATGTTGAATTTACTTTAGCAAGATTAAAATTATTAAAATATGACAATTTTTCTCCAAACAAAGTAAAGATTTGGCCATTAATTAATTCATCTATACTTCTAGCTTTAGCATCTATATACCTTTGTTCACTATTCCATACATTTTTATCAATTAATATATGCATAGGTTTTGTATATCCTCCATTTGGGTTGTTTATATATACAGCTTTATCATTTTTGCTTATATATAATGTATTCCACCTAATGCCAGAAATATCGCAAGGCATTTCATCAGTTTCAATTATAATAATATCAAATTCCACATATTTTGATTTTACTTTTCCAATTTCATCTTTGGTTAGAGTGGTAGCATCAAGCAATATTTTCATACATACCTCTTAATAATTATATATTTCTGTTATAAATAATTTTTTTAATTCTTCAAAATTAGTAAACTTATAAACTTTATCATATTCACTTCTAAATTTTCGAGGCCAGCTATTACTTGGATTCTCAAATACGTTATTAGGTACTAAAATAGGTCTTCCATTCTTTAGAGTACTTCTTGCCTGACTAATGGTACCGCTAGTGTCACCAGCCTCTACTACAATGGTTGCATCAGATACAGCACTCATTATGTAATTTCTTCTAAGAAAATTCCACTTTAAGGTGTTTTCAAAATTTGCATACTCTGATATTATTAAACCATTCTCTTCAATATATTTTTGTATATGAGTGTTTTCTTTTGGATAATATTTTGAAATCGGTGTGCCTACGACACCAATTAATTTATTATAATCATGATCTAGAGCAAATTGATGGGTAATTCCGTCTACACCTTTTGCTAAACCTGAAACAATTACGATAGAATTACTCATTAAAAACTTTGATAATCTTTTTGAATTTTCAATAGCAACCTTTGATGGTTCTCTAGTTCCCACCACACTAATACTCTTATAATTTAGCAATTCAATGTTTCCTTTGTAGAAGATACATACTGGAAAATTTTCAATGTTTCTAAATTTTTGAGGATATGTATCATCTTCTACATAAAGTATTTCTCCATTTAAATTATTATTCAAAACACTATAAGAATTAGAAATCATTTCATCACTATATTTTAATAAAATCTTTTTGTCATCATAACTAAAATCAAAAATACAATCTTGAAATGGTTTGTCTAAAAGATGAATATATTTCATAAATAAATTTTTTGCAGTTATTCTATTGTATTTGGTTAATTGTAATATTAGAAAGTAGTTGCAAATTTTTTGTTCTCTTTTATTCATCTTAAAACCCCTTTCTATAATATTGTATATTTATACTGAATACCTTATTAAATTATAACATAAATCAATCATTTTTTAAATATAAACATTAAATTAGTAGTTTATTAAAAATAAAATTAAACTAATTAATTTAAATATAAACTATTAA
>CAZRJV010000119.1:0-2413 GCA_964600625.1 uncultured Acholeplasmataceae bacterium | reverse complement strand
ACATTATAATTAACACGACTCCGGTTGGGATGTATCCGAATAGTGATGATATGCCGATTGGTTTAGAAGAAGTTCGAAGAGCGGAATTTATTTTTGACGTTATTTATAATCCAAACCCAACCAAAATTGTTAAATATGCTAAAAGAGGTTTAATTGGTCTTGATATGTTAATCGCTCAAGGCATTGCCACATTTAATCAAGTTTTTGAAAAAGATATGAAAATTACAAAAAAACTTGTCGATGCGATTAAGGAAGGATTAAATGAATAGTTACTTTAGAGGTAAAAATTTAAATATCGAATTAATTGGCGGATCACATTCACCAGAAATCGTCCTTCTTTTAGAAGGATTTCCAATTATTGATGTTGATCTTGAAAAGATTCAAGAAGATATTAACCGTAGAAAACCAGGCAAAGTAGGAACGACGACAAGATTTGAACCAGACGTTCCAATTATTATTTCCGGGATTGAAAACGGTAAAACTACGGGTAAGTTAATTGAAGTTAGTTTTGAAAATAAAAACTACGATAGTAATGCTTACTCAAAGTTTTATGATCATCCACGTCCAGGTCATGTTGATTTTGTATCAAGAATTAAGTATCAAGATCGTGATTTTATGAAAGGTTCCGGTCATTTTTCAGGACGAATGACCCTACCTCTAACTTTTGTTGGGAGTTTATCCAAACAAGCTCTAAATCTTAAGTTTGAGTCAAAATTAGTTCAAGTTGGAGCCTTATATGATATGGAACATTTAGAAGAATACTTAGAAAAAGTATCTAATCTTAATGATTCAGTCGGCGGGGTTGTCGAGGTCACTGTTAAGGGATTACCAATTGGTGTTGGCGGTCCTATTTTTCAAAGATTATCAGCTAAAATCGCTCAAACCGTATTAGCAATCCCGGGAACAAAGGGAATTGAGTTTGGTGAAGGTTTTAACTCAGTTAATTTGTTTGGTTCCCAATTCAATGATGTAATAATCGATCAATTAGGAACAACCAAAACTAACCACGCTGGTGGTTTAAGCGGGGGCATTACTAATGGTAACGATTTAGTAATTAGGGTTGCTTTTAGACCTCCTTCATCAATTAAAAAACCTCAAACAACTTACTCTTTTAAAACTGATCAACTTGAAGAGCTAACTATAGAAGGTCGTCACGACGTTTGCTATGTAACACGGGCTTTGGTTGTTGTTGAGAGTATGGTTGCAATCGCCCTATTAGATGAAATGTTATGAAATTAGAAGAATTATTTGGAATTGGTAAAAAAACTGCATCAAAATTAAGAAATAGTAATATTTGGTCGCCATATGATTTAATCTTAACTTTTCCTAAATCATATGAAAACTATAATATTACTAATTTTTATAAAGCCAAACACTTAGATACTATTACCGTAATCGGTAAGATTACTAAAATAGAATCATTTAAAAAAAGAATTAGTATTATTAAACTAGTTTTAGAAGTTGATAAAGCCTTAACCAATATTATTATCTTTAATCAACCATTTTTATTAAACAGTTTAAATGTTAATGACTTTATCTTAGTAAAAGGTAAATTTAATGTGTATAAAAATGAAATAGCTGCCAGCCAAATATCTAAAAATATCGAAAAAAGTGCAATTACTGGCCTTTATAATGTCCCCGATGTTACAGACCACACCATGGCAGTAGCAATTAAAAATATACTTGATAATAAACAAGTTCCAATATATGAAACACTGCCGAAAGATGTATTACAAAAATATCAATTATTACCGCGTGATAAAGCTATTTATCAAATCCATTTTCCTAAAGATGAAGCTGAGTTAGATAAAGCCTTAAAAAGATTTAAATATGAAGAAGCGCTTCATATTCAACTAAATTTACAAAAAGAGAAACTAACTATTCCAAAACGACAAAAAATAGATTATAATTTAGAAATCGTTAAAAATTTCATTAGTTCACTACCTTATGAATTAACTGATGACCAAAAAAAAGCTACTAATGATATTTTTAGAGATTTTAAAGAAAATCTTAGATCAAAAAGATTAATCCAAGGTGATGTTGGATCCGGTAAAACAATTGTTGCAGTAATTGCGGCACTAGGAATGATTAGTGCTAAAAAACAAGTTGTTTTAATGGTTCCAACTGAAATACTTGCCAATCAGCAATATGAAAATATAAAGAAATTATTACCTGAATATAATATTAAGTTATTGACTAGTAAAATTAAAGACAAAGAACAAATTAAAGAAGATGTTAAACTAGGGCTTGTTGACTTTTTAATAGGAACTCACGCGGTCGCTTCTGAAGATTTACTATTTAATGATTTAGGACTTGTTATTATTGATGAGCAGCATAAATTTGGTGTTGAGTTAAGAGAATCACTGCTTAACAAATCAGAAAGTGCAGACTTGATTTATCTCACTGCGACGCC
>CAZRJV010000118.1:0-2464 GCA_964600625.1 uncultured Acholeplasmataceae bacterium | reverse complement strand
TCTAATATTCTCCAATAAAAGGCAAAAGAATTTTATTTTATCTTTCAATTTTAATAAATTTTTATAGCAATTAGAATTTCATATCCCCCCATTTTCACTTCAATCGGTCCCCATTTACCATCATTTAAACGAATGATTGCGTCTACTTCTAAACCTGTATTATCATGGTAATGAAATGCTTTACCATTTAATACATCAGCATAAACTCTTAAATCTCTGATACACATTGCTTCAAAGAAAAATCCACATGTTTTTAGATCATTAAGTAAATCTTCCGGTACCACTATGACTATCCTAATCAAATTTGTCTAGAACGCTTGATTTCGTTAAAATATACTGATTAAACTGCCCTCTTTCATCAACTGTTTGTCTAACGTCATCCCAAATTGTGGGAGCAATTTGCCATTCGTCAATTAGACGCAGTGTTTCGCCTTTTAATAATTCAACTTGATTCAATTTTGCAGAAGCAATATAATGTTGTTTATTAATTTAATTTTGCATATTAATATCGCTTTTTGAAAATCTTTATCAGTTGCAATTTTTCCCCCACTTATTACCTGTAATCAAAACTGCACCTTTTGAAGCCAACCTAAACTTAAGTGCTTCATCTAAAATTCTGGGTTTATACATGATATCAACCCCTTTTCAAAGCTATTAAATCAAATTTTTGTAAAATACAACATTTTTATCCGGCTAATTGTAATGTTTTGATTTTAATCTTCTACTTAAAGCAAAAATAGATTACTGTTTTTTAAGATTTTTGCAATCAAAAAAGAGTACCCTTTAGTGATAGGAATTACAAATTTGTCTTTTTGCACTATTGGGGACTCTTATTTAACAGTTTATAGAAATATAACCACGTTATTTAGTTTGCTCTTTTAACTTAAGGCTTTATAAACTTTTTGAAATAGCAAAAATTCAGTTATTTACTTTATCCCATCCAACAATTTTTTTGTATTTAACAGATAGTTTATCGGCAAACTCAAAGAAAATATCTGTCTGGTCTATCGGGTTTAAACCGTGAATTAAACTAATTATATTGTTTTTGTTATTATTCTTCCTTAAGTTAGTGATAACTCGATAGTTTTTGGGAAATCTTAATGATACTGTCTGATCAGTTAAGGATAAAGTAGAACTCGATCCCATATCATAATCTATTAGACGGTCACCATACTCATATTCATAACTTGTACCATCGGCAACAACATCGTAATCAACTCGATAATTTGTGGTAACATAAAATAGTTTTGTGTTTTTAACATATGTGATATCAACCCTCGAAGTAACCGTTCTCGTATATCTGACTTTACCCGATGACTGAAAAGTGGGATCTATTAACCAAAAATAATAATGTTTCACCCCATCGTCATCGATCGTATCATACACTTTGGTCTTATTTATCGACGGATCCTGAGCTATGTCTAATCTAGTTGTATAAGCCAGGTGTAAAGTTACGAAACTTAAAGCCTCTTGATTTAATGTTTCGACTTCTTTTTCATAATATGTTTCCAACTGGGTAGTTTCACCATCAATTTGAGCGATTAAAATTTGATTTTTTCTAAGTTTTTTGTTTATGACTGCGTCACCCAAAATCAACCCAACCAACGCAAGTATTGCAATTAATACGGCGATGATCTTCATTTTCTTTTCTTTTTTCATATTTTCTCCTTTTTTGTTTATTTTTTATATTTTTGGAAGCGTGTATACTACATCATTTCCCCAAAATCTTCTAAATCTTTTATTATACTTTCAGTGGAATGGTGCGCTCTTTTAATGTGAAGTTGATTTATACTTTTTATACTTTGACAATTGTCACATTTTAAATAAAGTTTAACTTTTGTTAATTTTAAACCAGCGCCTTGATAAGTTTTATAGCTATCACAACTATAATAATTGTTATTTAATTTTTTCTTACATATGTTACACCTTTCCTCCGAAATTTTAAGTCCTATATATACTAATAGTAGCAAACCCAAAATTAAGATAATCAACAAAACTTTCAATGCCTCAACTCCGTTGAAGATAAAATATAAAAGTGTTGATGACGCTGCCCCAAAGGCGCTAGAATATACTATATAATCCCCTTTATTTAAGACTTTTTCTTCCGCAACATTAAAGGTTAGTAAATATTGCTTCTCTATTTCCTTAACTTGCAGACTGTCCGTTATTGCTACTAAGTTATTGTCCTTAATTAGAAAACAATATTTGCCATCTTCATCAATATTGCTCATATTAGAAATAACTTTTAATATCGCATAATTATTGCCGTTTTGGTTAATTAAGGCTATCTTTTTAAATTCAATTTTCTCATTTGCTTCGTTAAATAAAATTATATTTTTATTGTTCTTTAGATATATTAGAAGATCACTCGAATGAATATTGTTCATTATCCTTATTTTAAGCGCTTGTTTTTGCTTAACGCTCCTTTCTTTTTATTATTTGTTATTATTGATGCTTTTTTTAA
>CAZRJV010000117.1:0-2472 GCA_964600625.1 uncultured Acholeplasmataceae bacterium | reverse complement strand
GCGATAAAAATATCAGTGATTTCTGTTAGTGACATACCATAACCTCGCTGTTAAATGGATTTGTTTTATATATTATATAATACTATAAACATAATATATCTAAAAGGATTATTTGAAATTTATTTATTTGAAATTGCTAATTATAATAATATTTGAATTTTTATAAACAACTCTTTAAATTTTGGTAATTTTTGTGAAATCTCAAGATAGATTATTAATACTTATCTCAATAAGTACTTTAAATGGTTATTTAGTGTTAGCTTACCAGATTATAATCTACATATAAAAACCACCAGAATTAGTAATTTTCTAGTGGTTTTTGATGTTTTATATTATTTAATAACGATGTTAAATATGAATTACATAGTTTTTATAACGAATTTAATGTATGAATAAATAATAAAACTGCCCGGTTGGGCAGTTATATACTATGTTTGGTGGAGATGAGGGGATTTGAACCCCTGTACGAGATACATAAGAGACTAATTTCTACAAGTTTATAACATTTAAATTAATTCGCTATGTTCGTTAAACGTTCAAACCAAAGAATAGCTAGCTAATAGTTGTTCGTTAATTTTTATTAGCATCAAAATTAATATAACTTACTAAGAGTTTGCCGCACCATTGAACGTAAGTAATTCATTGGATTGGTCTTTGCTTTTTCTTAAGCAAATGATAAATTTTGGTTTCCGGTTATTATAACCTCGACGTTTTTACTTGCGTAACCAAGACCTGCTTATAATAACTTATCATACCCCGGCGAATCCATAAACATCCCCAAGCATTAGTAATTTACCACATTTTTTCGTTTTGTCAAGCAAAAATTGCTAAAATAAACAAAAAAATTGTCATTTAATTGGATAAGTAAATATTACACCAATCATGTGGTAAAATTAAGTTGGTGATAATATGATAAAAGGAATAATTTTTGATTTAGATGGTACCTTATTAAATACAATAGAAGACATTAATAATGCTTTAAATACGATATTTAAGAAATACAATATGCCATTAAAAACAGTTGAAGAAACTAAACTAAATTTAGGTAGCGGATCAATTAACTTGGTAAAGAAATCGCTTCCTGAAAATGTTGATAATCAAACTTTTGACAAAATTCATACTGATTATCAAGTTCAATATAAAAATAACAACAATATTTTAACTCGTCCCTATGACGGAATTATTGAAGTATTAAAAGAGTTAAAAAAACAAGGCTATCGTTTGGCGGTTGTTTCTAATAAAGATGATGGTGATGTTAAAGTCTTAAATCAAGAGAAATTTTTGGGTTTAATTGAAGTAGCGATTGGCGCTAGACCAAATAAACCAGTTAAACCAGATCCTTACTTGTTAAATATTGCTCTTGATAAATTAGGACTATTATATAGTGAAGTAATTTATGTTGGTGACAGTGATGTTGATATTTTAACTGCTAAACACGCTAATTTGAAAATGATTACCGTTAGTTGGGGATTTCGTCCTTACCAAATTTTATTAGAATATCAAGCCGAAAATATTGTCAATGAACCAATGGAAATTTTATCAAAGGTAAATGAAATAAATGATTAGATTAGAAGGAGTATCAAAATTTTATAAAACCGAAGCTGGCGTTTCAGTCGGACTTACTAAAGCCAATCTTAGTTTAAGTGTTGGTGAGTTTGTAGCGATTGTAGGTGAATCAGGATCCGGAAAGACAACATTATTAAATGTTATTTCTGGTTTAGATAGTTATGAAGAAGGAGAAATGTATCTATTTTCTAAGCCAACAAGTCACTATGAAATTGAGGATTTAGAAAAATATCGTTCTACTTATATTGGTTTTATCTTTCAAAACTACAATATTATTGATTCTTATACCGTTTATGAAAATATTATGCTTGCTTTAGATTTACAAGGATATCCGCAAGATAAAATGAAAGAGCGCGCTTTGGAATTAATCGATAAAGTGGGTTTAACTCATCGTAAAAACGCCAAAGCAGCAAAGCTTTCAGGTGGAGAAAAACAACGAGCAGTAATTGCTAGAGCGTTAGCTAAAGATTGTCCAGTAATTGTTGCCGATGAACCTACGGGCAACCTTGACTCGGCTTCAGGAGCTAAGGTTATGGAGTTATTAGCTAGTATTTCAAAAGAGAAACTCGTAGTCGTTGTTTCTCATAACTATAGTGAAGTTGAACCTTATGCGACTAGAAAAATAAGACTTCATGACGGTTTAATAGTTGAAGATATCACACTTAAAAACGTTGATGATACAGCGATTGTTGTTGAACCTGATGCCAAAAAAGTCGAATTCTCTAAAATACTAAAGTGGAGTATTATTGATTTATTTTCTAAGCCAAAACGATTCATCTTTTTACTATCTATGCAATTAATTGTAATGCTTTTGTTTAGTCTTTCTTATCTGGGAGTTCAACAAACAGCTGCCAACCAACTTGAATTTGATTATTTTTATAATCAATCAAGTCGGTTTACCAAAAG
>CAZRJV010000116.1:0-2482 GCA_964600625.1 uncultured Acholeplasmataceae bacterium | reverse complement strand
GATAAGTTTTCTTGAACAAAGTCAGACATATCTTCAAAAGACTTTTGTCTTTCTTTAAATTTTTGTTGCATTGACTTTCTTAAGAAAAACATTAAAATTGATAATGCTACAAGCGGTATAAACGCATATACAGTTAGCATTGCATCAATTTTAAACATCTTGTATAAAGTTAACCCCCCTAAGAACAAACCATCAACGACCATCATTAATCCTGGACCGAAGGCCATTCTAACTGCAGCAAGGTCATTAATAAAGAAGGTCATTAAACCTCCTACTTTTTCTTTATTATAGTATGTACTATCTAGTGTTGTTGCATGATCAAACATTTGATTACGAATTCTTTCTTCGATTCTTCTTGAAGTACCGAAGATAAAATATCGCCAAAAGAAACGACCAGTAGCAACAATCGCAAGTAATACTAACATTTTTTGTAGATGTGGTGTAATTTGATCTAATATGCCTTTAGTTGTTATTAGTTGTCCCGCATCAATTGCTTCATTAGTAATGCGGAAAATACCAACAATTTTTCTTGTTACCTCAGGTATTATTAGTTGAAAATAGTCTACTACAAGTAAAACGCCTACTCCTAATAACAGCATTGGTAAATAGATGAGATAATATTTTCTAAAGTGTTTTGAAAAAACCATGTCTTATCATCCCCCCTTATCACTATATTTTATCATAGATAAAGATTTAATCCCTTATTTAAGATATCTAAGTGTTATAATAGTAATAAGAGGTGAAAATATGTCAACATTATTAGATAAATTTTTAAGATATGTTAAAATTGATACTCAATCAAATCCTTATTCAACTACTTCTCCTTCAACTGAGAAACAAAAAGATTTAGCCAAATTATTAGTAAGTGAGTTGCAAAACTTAGGACTTGAAGCCGAGATGGATCAATATAGTTATGTCTATTCTAAGATTCCTGCAAATACTGCAAAAAAAGGTTATAAAATCGGCTTAATCGCTCATTTAGATACCGCTTTTGATGCCCCAGGTAATAACGTAAACCCAATAATAATCAAAAATTATGATGGTTCAACGATAATATTAAATGATTTTTACCACTTAGATCCTAAATCATATCCCAATTTACTAGAAGTAATTGGCGATGATTTAGTCGTCACTGATGGTAATACTTTACTAGGAGCTGATGATAAAGCTGGGATTGCTGAGATTATGCAAGCTGTTCAAGAAATATTAGCTGACAGTGATTTTTTACATGATGATATTTATATTTGTTTTACGCCTGATGAAGAGGTTGGCCGCGGAACCGAGCACTTTAATTTTGATAAGTTTAAGGCCGATTTTGCCTATACTCTTGATGGCGGAAAAGTTGGTTCAATTGAATTTGAAAACTTTAACGCTGCAGGCGCTAAAGTAAAAGCAATCGGCAAAAGTATTCATCCTGGTACTGCTAAAGACAAACTTATAAATGCTACTAAATTAGCAATTGAGTTTGACTCAATGTTACCAAAAAATGAAGTTCCAGAACTAACCGAAGGTTATGAAGGCTTCTTCCATTTAACGGCTTCTAATGGAACTGTTGAAGAAGCTACATTTGAATATATTATTAGAGATCATGATAGCGAAAAATTTCAGCAAAAAAAAGATCTCTTTGTAACAATCAAAGATACTTTAAACAAAAAATATGGTTATGAAGCATTCCAAGTTGAAATTAAAGATCAATATTATAATATGCATAAATTCTTTGAAGGTAAGGAATATATTCTAAATATCGCTAAAGAGGCGATAATAAATTCAGGCCTAGAACCAATCTCGCTTCCAATTAGAGGCGGAACGGACGGTGCGATGTTAACTTATGAAGGATTGCCAACTCCTAACTTAGGAACTGGTGGTTATAACTATCATGGTCGGTATGAATATGCATCCGTTAACCAAATGGAAAAAGCGGTTGAAGTTATTAAAAGAATCGTAAGAATATAACTAAAAGCTTAGGTTAATAAATAATTATCAAAAAAGGTGATTGCAAAAGTCACCTTTTTTTAATATATTTAACAAATTTAGAAATACATTCAAAAAATGACATTGAAAAAATAATTTTATCATATTTTAGCAGATGGAGAATCGAAGAATATTTTAGAGTCATTAAAACAGAATATAATTATGAGGGTATGAGAATTAGAAACTTAAAGGGACTAAATAATCTAGCAAATCTTTTACATCTTTCAATGGGATTTATGGCATTAATTATCGAAGAACAAACAAAAAATTTGATATATTCGTCGTTAATATCTATAGCAAAACCATTAAAAACAAACACATATTTTAAATATTATCAAATTTCAGATGGATTAGAAATAGTATTAAAAACTAAAAAAATAGCAATTAAAAACATAAAAAAATCGAAAAAAACAATAGAAAAAGATAGAAATTTATTTAATATATTATATTAAATAAAATATATTTTAAATTTTGAGTTTACCGTATTTATTTAGTTGAAATATTTAAAAAA
>CAZRJV010000115.1:0-2485 GCA_964600625.1 uncultured Acholeplasmataceae bacterium | reverse complement strand
ATCATTATATCAAACTATATTTTATATTTCAAGAAAGATATTCAAATTCGCATTAAAAAAGCGGCTGATGCCGCTCTTGTAATGCTTATTTATTTAATTTCTATTTTACTTCAATAATTCTTAGGGTATTTGTCGAGCCGTGTTGTTGCGCATATCCACTAGTAATTATAATTTGATCACCAGTTTTAAAACCCATTTCTTTTACTACTTCATTAGCCACGCGGTCATATGATAAGAAATCATTATAGTCCTCACGGAAGATTGGAAATACGCCCCAGTAATAAGTTAACTTAGTACAAGTTTTAGGTCTTTTAGTAATCGCAATTATTGGTACACTTGGTCTAAATTTACATAAACGTTTTGGTGTTCCACCTGTTTCTGTAAAAGCGACGATTGCTTTAACATTTGGTAGTGTCATCGCAATTTGACTAACACTCATACCAATGGCATCATTAATAGTTTTTTGACTTGAATCAATTGATTTAGCTAAATTAGTATCATAATCAATTTGAGGTTCAATCGCTTTTGCGATAATATCCATCGTTTGAACCGATTCAACTGGATATTCACCAACTGTCGTTTCTCCTGATAGCATGATAGCATCGCTGCCATCAATAATCGCGTTAGCCACGTCACTTGCTTCTGCTCTTGTTGGACGTGGTGAATACATCATTGATTCCAACATATGGGTAGCGGTGATAACCGGTTTACCCTTTTCATTGGCTTTAGCAATTAAGCGCTTTTGGTATAACGGTACTAATTGAAGTGAAACTTCAACTCCTAAATCACCACGAGCGACCATGACACCATCAGAAATGTCTAAAATTGAATCAATTTCATCCATTGCTTGTTGTGATTCAATTTTAGCAATCAATTCAATATTAGTACCTTCTAAATATTTTAAGATACTTCTAATAGAGTGGATATCTGCAGCCGTTCTTACAAACGATAGAGCAATCATATCAACATCCATTTTAACAGCAAAAGCTAAGTCTTCTGAGTCTTTGCGGCTAATAAACGGCATGCTTATATGAACTCCTGGGGTATTAACACCTTTACGGTTTTTAATCTTTCCACTGTTCATTACTTCACAAACTAAATCACCATCAACTTTATTGACAACTTTAAGACGAACTTTACCGTCATCAATTAAAATAAAGTCGTTTACACTAATATCTTTATAAAGTTCTGGTGTTGTAATATGAAATCCATCTTTATTACCTAATACTGCTTTACTAAAAATTTTAATCGTTTGTCCTCTTTTATACTCAAAACCGCCATCTTCAAACTCACCGGTTCTAATTTCTGGTCCTTTAGTATCAGCTAAAATACCAACATGACGGTTATGTTTAGCGGCCATCTCACGAATTGTATTAATTCGTTTTTCATGTTCTTCATGATTGCCATGAGAAAAATTAAGTCTCGCGACATTCATGCCTGCTAAAATAAGTTGTTCAATTGCTTCTGCTGTATCGGTAGCGGGTCCGATTGTACAGACAATTTTTGTTTTTCTAAACATGCTAACTCTCCTTTATAAACTTCTTTTCCATTTTATCATAAATAGGGTTTTAATACAATTAGAAAGGTAATGAAAACGGCAACCAAACTGACAATAAAATCACTTAATTCAGCTTTATTTTAAGACCAATTTTAAATAGTTATTTTTCCGTCTATTTAAAATTAAATGTCCGGTTAAATAAGCTATAAAACCACCTAGCAAAGTAATTAAAATCAAGAAATATATATAATATTGGTTTGGTATTAAATTCAAAAAAGGAAAATCAGGATCAGGAAATCGGGTCCAAAAATAATTAGATTGAGTCATATTAGGATTACTAGCTTTATATAAATTAATATAGTGCACAATTAAGACAATTGCTAAAAAACTAGTCAAGGAAATATAGTATCTTTTAATATCAATTGTCCAAACCTTTTTCTAATACTATAAACAACCAAAAAAAATATTAACATATGAGAAAAACAACTTTGTAGTGGTATAAATGAATATTCATTAGACCAAGGTAAAATCCCAACTGGGATTATTATAGCGAAAGGTGAAGCGACTATACAAGGAATTAAACCAAAGTCAAAAAGCCATCTCTTCTTAAATATTCCGGCTAATATCATGAGATAAACACCAATTGAAGTGTATTACTCAAAGTAAGAACTTCTTACTTAATGTGTCCACTTTAATGTACCAAAAGCTCTTACAAGTAACCAAATTTCAAATAATCCGTTATTCTGTTTATTTGTAAGTACTTAACTTGTCTTAATCTTTAATCTAATAGTCAAATAAGGTATAATAAAAGCGAGGTAATTATGAAAAGAAAAGAAACTAAAGTCATTAAAGTCGGAAATGTTTTAATTGGTGGTAACTTTCCAATTGTTATCCAATCAATGACTAATACTAAAACTAAAGATGTCCAAGCTACTGTTTTACAAATTAACCGCTTGGAAAAAGCCGGATGCGAATTAATCAGAGTCG
>CAZRJV010000114.1:0-2496 GCA_964600625.1 uncultured Acholeplasmataceae bacterium | reverse complement strand
AGTTGGTTGTAATATTGGATGTTCATTTTGTGCATCCGGTCAATTAAAGAAAAAACGAGATGTGACAGTTGGTGAAATGGTTTTACAAATTATTCAAACTGAAAGAGTTATTAATGAAAAAATAGACTCAGTTGTTTTAATGGGTATTGGAGAACCGTTTGATAATTATGATAATACAATTGATTTTTTAAGTATATTAAATCATCAAAAAGGACTAAATATAGGAGCAAGAAAAATCACTGTTTCAACTAGTGGTATCGTACTTAAAATTATTGAATTTGCTAACTTAAAAACACAAGTAAACTTAGCACTTAGTCTTCATGCGGCACGCGATGAAGTAAGAAGTAAGTTAATGAAAATTAATAATGTTTACTCAGTTGATAAAGTTATTGATGCCATTAAATATTACTTAGAAACAACTAACCGTAGAGTTACAATTGAATACATATTAATTGATGGCATCAATGATACCAAAGATGATGCTGAGGCTTTAATCCGTCTATTAGACGGTATGAATGTCTACATTAATTTAATACCGTATAACGAAGTATTAGAAACACCTTATAAAAGAACACCACTTGAAAATCAAAAGAGATTTTTGCACTGGATAAAACAAGGTAAATTAGATGTTACACTACGTAAAGAACAAGGTCATGATATTAATGCTGCTTGTGGTCAGTTAAGAAGTATTCAAGAAAAGAAGATAACATGAAAAAAGCTTTAATTATTAAATTAATAGGTGGTAACTATACTTTAGTAGACTTAGACACTAAAGAAGAGTTTCAAGCAAGAGCTAGAGGCGGACTTCGTTATATTAAAGTAGAGCCAGGTTCTGTTTTCCACAGAACTGTTTCACAAAGAACTAAAAAAGAAACTGAAATCTTACAAGTAAGTCCTAAAGTTGGTGATTATTGTTATTATGATGATAGCGAAGATGTTGTACTAATTACTGAAATCTTGCCAAGAGAAAACGAGCTATCAAGACCTGATATTAGTAATGTTGATCAACTATTATTAACTTTTTCGGCAGTTGAGCCAGATTTTAGTTTTAATTTATTAGATAAATTTTTAGTTTTAGCATATAAAAATGATTTAAAACCAACTTTACTTGTTACAAAAATAGATTTAATAAACAATGAAGATTTAAAAAACTTAAAAGCTAATTTATCATACTATGAAAAATTAGGAATTAAAATATTTTATGTTAATAGTCTAGATTTATCTACAACTAGCAAAGAAGAGATATTTTTAGAAAATAAAATTACAGTTTTAGCTGGTCAAACAGGAGTAGGTAAATCAACATTTTTAAATGCAATTAAACCAGAATTAGATATCAAGACTGGCGAGATCTCAAAAGCTTTAGGTAGAGGAAGACATACAACAAGACATACTGAACTATATAAAATAAGAGGCGGGTATATTGCAGACACCCCAGGATTTTCAAAGTTAGATTTAGACATTTTCGAATTTGATGAATTAAAATGGTATTATCCTGATTTTTATGATTTAAGTCCAAACTGCAGGTTTACAAGTTCTTGTAATCACTTAAAAGAACCAGGATGTGAAGTAACTAAGTTAGTTAATACAGGTGATATCTTACAATCTAGATATGATAATTATGTTCGTTTTATTGATGAAATTAAGTCTAAAAAACGAATCTATTAAGGAGTTGATAATATGTTAATAGCCCCATCAATTTTAACGGCCAATTTTGGAGATTTAAAAAATGAAATAAAATCAATTGAAACCGCTGATTACATCCATTTAGATATAATGGATGGTAATTTTGTACCAAACTTATCGTTTGGTCCTCATATTACTAAATGTATTAGTAAATTAACTAATATCCCTTTTGATACCCATTTAATGGTTCTTGACCCACTTAAATGGATCGATAAGTTTGCAATTGGAAATACTAAATATATTACAGTTCACTATGAAAGTAATAATTACTTAGAAGCAATCAATGAAATTAAGAAAAAAGGCATTAAAGCAGGGTTATCAATCAAACCTAAAACTAGTGTTAATGAGATTAAACACTTACTTAAAGATTTAGACTTAATACTTGTAATGAGTGTTGAACCGGGTTTTGGCGGACAAAGTTTTATGCCAAATTCAATTGATAAAATAAAAGAACTAAATCAAATTAGAACTGATTTAGAACTAGATTTTATTATTGAAGTAGACGGCGGTATTAACTTAGAAACTGGCAAGTTAGTAAAAGACGCCGGAGTTGATATGGTTGTTGCAGGCAGTCATATATTTAATCAAGAAGATCGAAAACTAGCAATTAAAAACTTACGAAATGTATAAAAGATGCATTAGCATCTTTTTTTAATAAACAAAAAAAGCCCTAGTGGCTTTCTTTTGTATGTATAAGCTTTTTAAGATATTAAGCGCGTGTAAGATCGTTTTTCTTAAGAGCGCGAGCAGAAACTTTTACTTTTTTAACGTTTCCATTTTCATCTATTATTCTAACTGTTTGTAGATTAGCTT
>CAZRJV010000113.1:0-2525 GCA_964600625.1 uncultured Acholeplasmataceae bacterium | reverse complement strand
AGAAATTATCTTTGCCGATGAACCAACGGGTAACTTAGATCATCATAATGGGCTTCAAATTATGGAAATTCTAAAACAGTTAAATCAAAATTATCATAAAACGATAATCTTAGTTACGCATAATGAAGATTTGTTGTCTTTTGGGACAAGGACAATTCGTTTAAATGACGGATTAATTATTGAAGATGTCGAAACGCTTAAATAAACTGTCTTTTATAGGGCGATTTGCTATTAAAAATATATGGTTTGAAAAACTAAAATCATTGGCTTTAATGGTTTTATTTATCACGATTTTTATGATTGTTTTTTTACTCTTTTCAGTAGGCGGTTTGGTGCGTGGGTTTTACTACCAAAATATTGAAGATACTTATAAAAATCATGATTTAGTGATCTCGGTTGATGAAAACACAAACGCGAGATTTTTCTCAATTAGAAACCTTAATCATGATTCAATCGTTGATACCACACCGTTCTTGAAAATTAACACACTAATGACGTATGAATCGAAAACCTATGTGACTATTTTAGCTGGTGATATGACGAGTTTAAATAAAATAAACAATTATGTTAATGTAGAAACATTAGTTGAAAATGAAGTGGTGATCACAAAGTCACTTGCCAATGCCTATCAACTAAAACTCAATGACGAAATATACCTACAATTAGATGATAATTTACAGTTTACAGTTAAAGACATTGTTGAGGATGATGGTTTACTTAATAATAAAACCGTATTTATCAATAAGGAAGCTAATATCGCTAATATTATCGAAGGGTTAGGATTAAGTGGAATTAATTCTAATTTACTAAAAAATATCTTTAATACCGTCTATTTAGAGGTGGATAATCTTGAGATTATTGATGAACTTCAATTAATTGAGGGGTATCAAAATCTAAAGATCGAACCCGTTTATAATAAAGATAGTATCGAGGGCTCTATTAATAAGATAAGCCTTTCTATTTGGTTGGTGTTTATCTTTGTCTTACTGGCAATCTTATTTATCTTAGAAGGGTTGTTAACCAATATTTTCAAGCGTAAAACGAAAGAGATTGGCATTATTAATTCGTTGGGTGGTAAGTCTAGTTTTTATTTAAATATGATTTTAATAGAAACACTGGTTTATTATCTCATTGGGGCCTTATTGGGCATCCTTCTGACGAACTTTTTAATGCATCAAGGGCTTAACTATCTAAACTCTAATTTAGACTTTAGCTTAAGCTTTTTAGTTATATTAAGTGGCCTATTGGTAACCGGGTTATTAGTTTTACTCGTTATCTATCTAAACTACCGAATGATTAACCGGACCAGTGCCGTGGTTTTGAGTAAAGATAATAAGATGGTTAAAAAGACTTATGAGTCTTTATATTTGATAATTTTAGCAATTCTTTTATTGACAAATCTATTCATGAATTCCGATTCTATTTTAAAGGGGACCTATACGCTTGTTTTAATTATTTTGTTTGGGTTTTTCTTAGTAAGAGGTTTAATAAAATTAGGAACCCGTTATAAAAGGGACAGTTTATTTTCCTTGGTATCCTTAAAAAACATCACCCAAAACAAAATTATCTTAAACAACCTAAATATTGTCTTACTGAGCTTTTTAGCAATCATGTTGATTGTGATTAGTATCAGTTTTAATGGCCGATATAATGAGAATAGAATTGCTTCTATTAAAACAGATTATATGATTGGTAATATTTCTCACGATACAGAAACATTGGTAAATGAAGTCAGATTAATGGTTAACGTTAAAGAGGCAACTGAGGCTTATTTATTTCAACAGATTCAAATTGATGATTTAGATGTCACAGATGATTATATGGTATCGATAGAAACAAGCGTAATTGGAAACTATCTTGATTTAGGCATTGATGAAGCAACGCTTGAAGCTTTCGAAAAAACCTCAAAACCTTATATCATTTTATCTGAGAAGTATCAATATGTTTATGGCTATAAGTCGGGTGATATCATTCGTTTAAAAATCAATAATACCCTTGATAACCAGTTGTTTGAAATATTAGCTTTTCACACCTCTAATAATTCTATGATAAGTATTTCTAATATGATTGAACTAGAAGAATATGAAGCTGTGTTAAAAAACAGTATTTTAGTTAACGCGAGCGCGAATAAAGAAGTTCTTTATCAAGATCTAATCAATCGATATCAATCAAGACTTTATTATATTGTAGAAATGAACCAATCACTTAAAGAGATTGAGACGCTTACTAACAAATTCTTTGATTTGGTTAGTTATATTTATTATATTTTGATTGCTTGTTTTAGTCTGACGATTGTGAATAATTCAGTATTGATTTTTGATGAGATGAGGCCAACCTATCAAAAATTAAAAGTTTTGGGAATGAAAAAAAAGCAGTTTATTAAAATGCTCAGTTTAGAACATTTATATATTATGGTGGCTATTATTACCAGTGGATTAGTTATCATTTTGGTTGGGATTCCAAACTTTATATATATTGGCGGGTTGTTAAATGTTTATTTGCCATTAACCTACACCCTAAGTGAT
>CAZRJV010000112.1:0-2602 GCA_964600625.1 uncultured Acholeplasmataceae bacterium | reverse complement strand
AAAAAACAAAACCGATATTGCCACGCTTAAAACACAAGTAAGTGATATTAATGTTCGGAAAACAGTTGAAACTGATGGTGATGTAATTCAAGTTATGTCGCCCGATATTTTTTATAATTTTACTGGCGAATTAACAAGTTTAACACTTGAATTTGCACCAGCAATTGAGGGGCGTGAGAATGAGTATAAAGGACAATTTTTTATCGGTGATAATGAGGTGACCGTTGTTTTTCCTGAAAATGTTGTGTGGGTTGGTGATGAAGATATTGAATTTGAAACAAAAAAGTTATATCAATTTTCAATTCTTGATAATATTGGAATATTATTGGCGGTGTAAAAATGTTTCGTAGATTTTTAATGGCTACAAAAGCCTTATATGGTTATTTATATTTGAAGATTAAATCGACTTTTTCGCGAATAAAAGCAGGAATTTTTAATTCGAAAGTTTTTGTTGCAAAAGGTATTCCGAATATCGCCAAATTTGATAAATTTGAATATAATATAGATAGCGATATATTAGAAGCAAATAGCACGGCGATTGATGTTGATTTTTACACAATTGTCAATGGTATTGAAACAAGTATTTATGAAGGTGAAAGTCTTGCTTTTAATTATGATGATGTTTTGAATTTTGGTTTGGAAAGTGAAATTTTAAAAACAAAAGCAGTTTCTATGAATCCACAAGATATGTTTTTTAATTTTGAGATTATTAATGCAAAAGTTACGGGTTCGACGGCATTGCTTTCCTATGTGAATTTTGAAAATATTATTAATGTGTTTAATGCAAATGTTGCATTGTCAAATGAAATTATAAAAATAAAAACTAATAATTTAAGCATTAATGATATAACAAATGTCGAAATTAAAAATGCTAATAAAGAAAATGCGGTTGCGCGTTTTAATGTAATTAAAAATGATATGGACGTTTTTGTTTCGGAAGTTAAGCATTTATTTATAAAGCCTAAAAAAGATAAAATTATTGAACAATTCTATGTAAATGTGCTATTATATAGGTATGCAAGACTAGATGAATATTCTTTCAAAAGATTAAGTGAAATGGATATTAGAACAATTAAAGAGCTCAATTATATCGAGCTTTAAAATAAAGGAGAGAAATTATGATTACATATGCAGGTTCTACGCTTATTGCAAAATTCTTTTGCGGAAAAATTGAAAAAGGTAATGCCCTTTATATCGGCTTATCAAAGACTACGCCTAATGTATCAGGTGGCAATTTAAGTGAGCCAACAGCAACAACTTATAGCCGTGTTCAACTTTCTGATGCAACACAATATAATTATATTGATTTTTTCGGTGAACCAACACAAGGAGAAAATGGAACAGTAAACATCAGTAATGATAAAATTATTTATTTTCCTGAAACTTATAACCAAGCAACAAGTGTTGGTGAAGATTGGGGTGTTTGCACACACGTTTGTTTATTTAGTGCAAAAACAGGTGGAAATTTATTAGCTTATCAAGAATTAAATGCTCCTATTCACCCCGGTGAAGGAAGCGTTTCAAGTATTCCGATTATTCGTGTAGGTGATATTACATTATCTTTCGGCAATCCCGAATAGGAGGTAATGTAATATGACTAATACAACAGCAAATTTAAATTTAGTAGTGACAACGTATGATGATAATAGATTATTCGTAATTTGGCGTGCAGGTCTTGACGGTGTGAGTGATTCTAATATGACAAAGATCGACGCTTTTAGTGGCAATTTTGTTGGTGGCAATAAAGGTCAGTTTCTTGTAAAAAAGTCAAATAATAAATTTGAATTTGAATGGGTGAATTTATCGGCAAGTGATGTTTTTGTTGATGATGCGACTAGTATATATGATAATTATAGTGTTTTGGAAGCGTTGGAAGAAATTGCGGGCGATTTAGGTAATGTAAACACAATTTTGGAAAATGTTTTAGGAGTATAATATGGCAACGATAGCGCAAAATTTACAAATTTTAATTGACACGAAAAATGATATAAAAGATGCAATTGAAGAAAAAGGTGTCGATCTAACAAATATTCCATTTACGGATTATCACCTTAAAATTGCTGAAATACAAGGTGGTGGTGGTGAAATTATTGATACGGCTATCAATATTCTTTTAGGACACACATTGCCTATTGCTACGAAAAATGGTGGTGAAACTTTCTTTTTAGAACATAGTAGCGGTGTATCAATTACGGGGCTTGATAATTACGCAACGATTACGGGTAATGGCACACAACGAGTAGAGTGGACTTTAACGGAAAATGGTGATACTGATTTAATTATTCCGTATGTAATCACGCTAGGAAACGGCGATAATGTCATTGGTCGCCAATTTTATTATGGTAAAGAAACAAGCGACTGGGTTGTTCTTGCTACACTTTATCGCCCGAATACGGGTGAAGCGGGTAATTTCACTGATAATTGGGTTCTTATTGAAAGCAGTAGTGCGCCGACATTTTCAAGCGAAACAACATTATATAATGGCGTTTATAGCCACCAAGCTGTTAGTGTAAGAGCGAGTAAAACAGCAACGAGTGTGAGTGGTTTTTTCTTGTCTTCTTGCTATTCCTTTAATCAACCACTAGATACCTCTAACCTAACG
>CAZRJV010000111.1:0-2614 GCA_964600625.1 uncultured Acholeplasmataceae bacterium | reverse complement strand
TTTACAGCAACAATGAAAGAATTAGCTGAAGTTTACGTTAACGCTTTAAACATTATTCATTACATGCATGATAAATATGCTTATGAAAAAGTTGAAATGGCTCTACATGATGCTGAAGTTAAACGTTTCTTTGCAACTGGTGTTGCTGGCTTATCAGTCGTAGCTGATTCATTATCAGCCATTAAATACGCTAGCGTTAAACCAATCTATGATGAAGAAACAGGTTTAATTGTCGACTTTGAAACTGAAGGAGATTTCCCGAAATATGGAAATGATGATGACCGTGTTGATCATTTAGCTGTCAAAGTAGTTGAAGTCTTTATGGAAGAAATTAGCAAAAATCATACTTACCGCAATTCAGTTCCAACTATGAGTGTCTTAACGATTACTTCTAACGTTGTTTACGGTAAGAAAACCGGAAACACCCCCGATGGAAGACGCGCTGGTGAAGCGTTTGCTCCCGGAGCAAACCCAATGCACGGACGCGACTCATCTGGAGCATTAAAATCATTATTAAGTGTGTCTAAACTACCTTATGAATCATGTCAAGATGGTATTTCTAATACATTCACAATGATTCCGCAATCACTTGGTAAAAGTGAAGTCATTACGGAAGATGGTTTTACTTATGAAGGCGATATTAAAGTTGAGAACCTATCACAAATTATTGACGGATATTTCTCAAGCGGTGGCTATCACTTAAACGTAAACATCTTAAACCGTGAAAAATTAATTGAAGCATATAATAATCCTGATCTATATCCGAACTTAACAATCAGAGTATCGGGATATGCTGTTAACTTCTCTAATTTGACTAATGAGCAAAAACGTGAAGTTATTAGCCGGACTTTCCATGAATCATTCTAAAGAACTAAAAGCTAATGTTCACTCCATTGAAACCTTTGGTGCTTTTGATGGACCAGGTATTAGATATATCTTATTCTTACAAGGTTGTCCCTTTCAATGTCAATTTTGTCATAACCGTGATTCTTGGAGCACCAAGACTAACAAATTAATGACTGTCGATGAAATTATAGCTGATTTTAAACGTTATGAAGGCTTTTATCAAAAAGGTGGCATCACCGTTAGCGGCGGCGAACCACTCTTACAACTTCCCTTTTTAATTGAATTATTCAAAGCTTTTAAATCAATTGGTATTCACACTTGTCTAGATACATCAGCAGCCTGTTATAATGTTAGAAATAATCAACAATTTATCGAGTTAATGAAGTACACTGATTTAGTTTTGTTAGATATTAAACAAATTAATGATGAAAAACACCAAGTGTTAGTTGGTGATACCAATAAAAATGTTTTAGATTTTGCTCGATTTTTAGATGAATTACAAGTTAATGTTAATACTAGACATATTCTAATTCCAGGGATTAATGATGATCAAAATGATTTATTAGAAACTAGAAAATTTCTAGATACATTATCTAATGTTGTTAATATCGACGTCTTACCATATATTACTAGCGGCATTTCTAAATGGGAAGACTTAGGGCTAAATTATCCTTTAGAAGGGATTAGAGATGCTAATAATTCTGATGTTAGAGCCGCTGAAGAAATCTTAAAAACAAATTATAATTATATGACAAAAAAGGAATAGCGAAAGCCATTCCTTTTTTTAAACCAATAATCTTAAACTGTTTAAAATAACTAAAATTGTTGATAATTCATGGGCAAAGACACCTACAGGTAAAACTAAAATACCAAATGCATTAGTTAATAACAATACCGCAATTACTAAGATAGAAAAAGTAATATTTTGATAAACAATTCTTCTCATCCTTTTTGCTAATTTTAAAATATCGATTACACTAGATAAATTGTTATTCATAATGATTATTTCAGCTGTTTCTAATGAAACATCGGTTCCCGAACCCATTGACACCCCAAGATCAGCCACTGCTAATGCCGGTGCATCATTAATACCGTCACCAATCATCATAACCGGACCATAAAGTCTTTGATAATATTTCGCTAATTCTACTTTATCTATCGGCATCATTTTAGAGTGATAATTATCTATCATTAAAGCGTCGGCAAGCGTTTTAACACTATTTTCTTCATCACCCGAAGCTAATACGACATTAATACCTAAAGCTTTTAATTCCTTAATCATTTTAAAAGCATTATCTTTAATTACATCTTCTAAAACAAGATAAGCAATTATCTTATTATTTTTTATTAAAGGAATGACAGATTTGTTGGTTGTCATTCCATTAACGAGTGTGTCATCTTTTTGATAATCAAATTGACCAATTTGATATAAATTGTTTTGATACTCGCACTCTAAACCTTTTCCTGGATATTCTTTAATAGTTAAATTTAAATTATCTGCTTCATCTTTAAAATGAAGCGTAATCGCTTTAGCAATCGGGTGATTTGATTTTAACTCCATACTATAAAATATGTCTTTTACTAATTTTAAATCTTTTTCGTTATACAGCATTAGGTCTACTACACTAAACTCGCCTTTTGTTATGGTCCCGGTCTTATCAAAGATAATAGTTTTAATACTAGTTAATATTTCAAATTGTTTACCACCTTTTACTAATATCCTTTTTTTTGCAGCATTAGATAAGCTACTTAACATTGCTGGTGCCGT
>CAZRJV010000110.1:0-2677 GCA_964600625.1 uncultured Acholeplasmataceae bacterium | reverse complement strand
GACCCAGTGGATCAATTTGAAATAAATCGAAACCAGGTGATTTACGAAAATCAAGGTAATCGTAATCCATTTATTGATAATGACTCATGGTTTGAACCAGTTTGGCAATATTTAATGACACAAGCTAATCTTAGTTATAATTAAGAAATATCAAGTAGGGAGCCACCAGCTCCCTATTTTTATAATACGATATTGTTCCTTTCAAATATTAAAAATATTTGGTATAATATATAAGAGGTGAAAGTGATGAAAAAGTTTATTATTTTATTATTAGTTATTTTTTCTTTTACATTAGTAGGATGTAATAAGGAAGGGGGAACTGATGATATTTTTATTTATATGTATCTCGATCATGGTGATGCTGATAAGAATGTGATTGAACTTTATAACCCAACTAATAAAGCGATTAAATTAGATGATAAGTATACATTAAATATTTATTCAAACGGTGAACTAGAACCGAGAACGGTTATTAAATTAGTCGGTGAGTTACAACCAGAAAAGTTCTATATTATTGCAAGCGCTAGTAATACAGAAATCGATCAAGATATTATTAGTCTAAAAACTGGTTTATTAAGATACAATGGCGATGACGCTATTGCTATTCATAAAGATAAAAAAATTGTGGATTTAATGGGGTTCATTGGATTTGCCACAGTATTTGGCCAAAACACAACCTTAGTTAGATTTCGTGATGAATTAAAAGCATATAATGATTTTGATGGCAGAAGATATATTGATTATGGTGCTAAGCGTTATGATTTATTAAATAAACCAGCTCCAGAAATTGATAAAAAAGTATTGAATGCAGGTCCTAAATTTGATCCAGCAACATTAGAAATGCCTTTTTCAACTACTGAAGAGAACATCAAAGATCGTAAAGGATTAGGTGGATCGATTAAAGTGACATTATCAAGACATATTGATGGTGACACTTCCGAATTTGTCGATAAAGATGGAAACAAATACTATACACGTTATGCATTTATTGATACTCCTGAATCTAGTCCAAGAGTTGGTTACCATGCTTGGGGATTCCCAGCTAGTAAGACTTGTGAGGCTTTATTAGGACAAGCAACTAACATTTACTTACAAAGTGTTAAAGGAATGCCATTAATTGGACCATTTGATCGTTATTGGGGCATTATCTGGGTTGATGATCTAATGTTAAACTTCTTGATGGTCAAAGCCGGATTTACTGAAGTAAATAAATTGGATCTTTATGAAGATTCACTTTATGAAGGAATTCCATATTTATCATATTTAAATATGGCTTATTTACGAGCACAAGAACTTAATTTAGGCACATTTAGTAAAAATCTAGATGATACGTATGATTACGATGCTCTTACTCTTTTACCAGGTGCTGTATATTATCCTGATTTAGAAAGTATTTTAAATAATGACTAAAAAGATGATCGCCGTTAAGGTGTTATCTTACTTACTTTATAGTTTATTTTTAGGAATTACCTTATTTGTTGGTATTAGAGTTTCTCGTAGTTATCGTAATATTGGTTATTATAATGAAAAAGTTTTTCCGTTATATTCGACATTTGACATAGAAGAACTTAGCAAGTATAAAGACAAAGAATTTTTAAATAAAACAATTTCGGCTTTTAAAGGTTACTATTCTGAAAATCATATTTATGAGTATAGTAATAATGACCCTTTAAAAGGTTTAATAATTAATTTAAAAATTTATCCATTTTATCGCACGGTCGCTAAAAATGGAGTTGGTTATGTCATTCATATTGATAAATTAGAATATGAAGGTTATGATTTAATGGGCAGAACTAGAGCGAATCCATCGCCTCGTGAGTATCATGTCAAATATCCAGTTTTTATGGATTTTTCATTTTCAAATTCCAATCAAATGGCTAAGTACGAAAAAGTATTGTTAGATCCGTTTAAAATTAACTATTTTACAAATGATGATCTAGGAAATACAACCAGTAATAAAAATGAATTATTAGGAATTAAGTTCTATATTAATAAAGATAATCCCTTATTAATTTTAACTAATGAAAGATCAGATTTTTTTAATGTTTCTTCTAAAGTCAAAAAAACTGATCTTGATTTAAATGAATCAAAATACACCCTTAATATTAATTATAAAAAACCAACAGCTGAGGATATTAACAATTATAAAATTAACTATGAAATTGTTAATTATGGCAAACATCAAAATGTAATGACATTAACGATTTTAATTATTATTTTCATTTTTATAATTGTTGGATATTTCGCTTTTATTCACGGTTATATTGTTAAATATTATAAAGAGAAAAAAGGTATTTATACATAATTTTTTTAATCAACTAAAAGAGATGACAAAAAATAAATTGTCGTCTCTTTTTATATATTAATTATAATAATAATATCGACATTTTAATTAATTAGTTAAACTATGAGCAAAACAACAGCAAACGGTTTAATAACGCCTTTCATGACTTAAATAAACATGTTTAAACTTTGATATTAAAACATCAATTACTGGATCGATTTTGCAAAATATTATATCAAAAATATTGATTGGTTGTTATCCACATTTTGTGTGGAAAACCTTACTATATATATATGCTATTATATATGTAAAGCAAGGGGGATTTATAGTGAAAAAATTAATTTTAGTAGACGGTAATTCAATTATATTTAGAGCGTATTATGCAACTGCCTA
>CAZRJV010000109.1:0-2823 GCA_964600625.1 uncultured Acholeplasmataceae bacterium | reverse complement strand
ATTATACAACAAGTTTAACTTAATTTCAAATATAAAAAAAACTAAAAATAGCTTTTGTAATATTATTTATTTCAATAGATATCTGACATTTTAAGGCAAATCATGAACTTGTTCAACACCATTTTTTATAAAGTGCAACTTCAGTTCATTGACAGTCAAATGATATACCTCATTGAATAAAGAATATGTTTGTTGCTGTATTAACAAACGATTCTCACATACCCGAATATACTAAACCTCAACTGAATTCAAATCTAAACTTTGGATAAATTGATGCCTAACACATATCTATGATCTCTTCATTATAATACTAACAAAATAAAAAAACCTTGTTAGCGTATCTATATTAATACTCACTGGGCTATAACATTTCATGAAACAGAAAATTTTTCACTTTTGCTAATAAAAAAGGTATGAAAACATTTTATCATACCTAAACTTTCAATATGTATTTGTTAATCAATTTTGAGGCAATAAATTAACCTTCTCTAAAAACACTTCACATTTAGTAATCAAACAAAAAGTGATAAACATACTATTTATGTATTGAATAATTTAGCACTTCTGAAATTATAATCTATACATGATATTTTAGCATATTAATGCTCTTTAAATCTACCCTACTTGATATTGATGTTAACTTTCTTTAGTTTTCATCATTTTAGTATTGATCGTTCAATCCACAAATGTTGCATATGTAGAGGTGTGCAGTATTTTTTTCTACTTATTTAGAAGCAGCATAAGCGACCTCTTCTATTACATGACTTCTAATCGCATACTTTGCAACCTAAAATTTGGTGATTTGTTTAATCTTATTCATTAAATCCCTTACTTTAAACTTGCTTTTAATATTCTATACCCGGATCAGTTCCTTGTATTATTTTCTCAACTCTTTCAACAAACTCTAATTGCTTGAAATGGTCAATGGCTTTATTAACTTGATATCTACCACCTTTTTTTAGATAAACCCTAAAATGCTCGCTCCCTTGCACTCTGCTTTGTTCATCATCAAATTCTTGATATATAAAGTAATCGAATTTTTCTATATTATCAAAGCTAAAATCCTCCAAAGTAAAGTTTTTTTCATTGAACTTTTCTAAATATTCAGCCTTAACAAAAACTTCTACTCGATCATAATGATACCCACTGCCACAACCTGCCAATAGGCATAAGCACATTATCAACACTAAATCTAATACTATTAATCTCTTAATCATTTCTGTACCCTCCTTATTACATCAGTTTGTTACCTCATTCTTGATAAAAACATATATTTTAACCCATATTATATTCTTAGAATATCCATAACACTTCCCCCCCATTAAAGATTTATTAAAAGTAAGAATTTAATAAAAAAACTTATCAATAATCAAAGCACAACCAAAAACACAATTTTTTCACCTTATTTCACTAATATTTATACAAAAAGTATTTGTAGAAGAAAAGGCTTCTAACTTTAATTTCTGGCTAATATAGTTATTACCATTGTTGTTCATATTTGATATATTAATAAGAGTTGCCAGTTCTGACCAAAATCTTTGGGCAAGAACATCGTTAAACATATAAGCATAGAATATTTATCATATGCCGATAATCAAGAGTAATAGATTTAACACACTCTAAATAGTCTTTCTCAAATTTACTATACATTGCCAACATATTTTTCTTTTAAGCAAAAATTATTATAAATGACCGTATCTTCAAACCTTATATCTAATGGTTCAATATCTAATCTATCAACTAATTTTTGACATAATGGTTTTAAACCCATTTTTATATAACTTCTAAAAATTTATAAAGCATAATCATTCTTTGATAAATTGTATCATATTTGACTTATATATACAATAAAATAAAAAATCGAAGCCACTTCACTAGGTAGTACAAATTTTATTTAATAATAATATCTTTACCATTTCTAAATAGGTAGGCTATTAAAACATCTTTGTTTACTATTCCTTTCTCTATTACGTAATTCCAAACGTTCTTATCTCACTCATCCAAAACATCTGGTCTATTAAATAAATCATTAATAAACACCTTAAATTATTTGGTTTAAGTTCTTATCCTAATAATCTAGTTTTCGAGTTTACCAATTTTACTTATTATTTTTGTGTACGCTTTATCCTATACATTTTGAGTTAATTGGAACGGATCTTGTTGCATTGAAACTGTAACATTCTTATTTATTGGATTTTTAAACAAAGTTATAATATCGCTTGATTTTTTCATTAGTTCTTCTTAATCCCTTTCTTAGTCCTCTGTGTTATCTAAAAATACAATCATTCTTCAAAATCAATAATTATTTAACTCCTATATTCCATAAACTTTAAGTATGCTTTAAGAAATCTTTTACTATGATCTCTTCTTTTAATGTTGGAGTCTTGCATTTGATACGATTTTTCATAAACTTATCATTGCACCTATAAACTTATTGACGATACTTCCTTGTTGAATTCCATACTTTTTGTCCATAGAAACTACCAAATTTACAACATATTATCTTACTTGAGAATGTGTTTGTATAAGTATAATCAGAATTTTTGTGTTTTTTTGAAAGTTCAATCTGTACTAACTTCCATTGAGTTATATCAACGGAGGAATTATGATGATTTTCCACATAAACCTGATTAAATTCTTCATCATTCTTCTCTAGTATATGCTCGAGAAAGTCTAAGCCATAAGTTTTGCAAAAAATGCACCCATATTGCACATTCCATTTTTAAGATTACTTTATATATCTGTTATATTTAAGTCTTATTTACCAGTGTTAGAAGTCAATAATAATTTAACCAAAAAAGATAATGTTAATGTAACCAATGG
>CAZRJV010000108.1:0-2923 GCA_964600625.1 uncultured Acholeplasmataceae bacterium | reverse complement strand
TTTATACTATTTTTAAGTTATATATGATATTATATTATGTAGTTAAATTTTAATGCTTAATTGGAGGATACAATGTCTAAGGATTTTCTAAAAAAACATTATACAATAATTAGAATTATTGAATTGTTTTTTGACTTATTTTTTATAGTCTTTTCATTTTTACTAGTTATTCAAATAAGAGAGATAATCAATACTGGTAATATAGTTGATGCTGTTATTGGTTTATTCACTCACTTTTTTGATACATATATTAATGTTATAACAACTCAAGTTTTGTATATTGTAACTGCGATGATGTTTTTTGTTATCTATAAAGCTTCAACAACCAGAAAATCATATACTCAAGCGATGAGAAGTGTCATTTTAGCATTAGTTATGAGTAATATTACCCTTATACTCCTAGCAGTATTTTTAAAACAATCTTTGGTTACTCCAGATATTATAGCATTTACTTTTATTTCTCAAGTTGTTGTATTTGCTGGATACAAATTTTTGTTTCATAGAATAATATCATATATTACTAAAAGAAGTGTTCTTATTATTGGTCCGATGAATGAAGCAAGATTAATGGCTTCAAAATTCTTACTTGAAAAAGAACATAGTCGTTATTTAAAGTATGTCTTGTTTGAAGAAAAGATTACTGATAAACAAATTATTGATTTTATTAATAAAGTTGATGATGTAGTAATTTTAGAAGGATTAAATGAACATAACAAGAACAATATTATGACATATTGTTTATCAAAGAAATATACTGATGTATATTTAGTTCCTAAACTATATGAGATTAATATTGTTAATTCTAAAACTGATCAAATTAGAGATACTCCTGTTTTTGTTTCTCAGTCATTACATTTATCATTAACGCAAAGATTTTTAAAAAGAGCATTTGATATTCTTGTAGCATTTATTGGTATAATAATTGCTTCTCCACTACTTATAGTTGTATCAATTTTAATTAAATCACAGGATAAAGGACCGGTCTTTTATAAACAAGAAAGAGTTACTAGAAATGATAAGAACTTCATGTTATATAAGTTTAGAACTATGATTGTTGATGCTGAAAAAGATACTGGTGCTGTATGGCAAATGGAAAATGATCCTAGAATAACAAAAATAGGTAAATTCCTAAGGGCAACAAGAATTGATGAATTACCACAATTACTCAATGTATTAAAAGGGGAGATGTCTATTATTGGTCCAAGACCAGAAAGAGAAATCTTTATAAAAGAGTTTGTAAAGTCAATACCAGACTTTAGGTATCGAGTAAATGTAAAACCAGGAATCACTGGACTAGCTCAAGTATTAGGAAAATATAATTCTGAACCAGTTGATAAATTAAGATTTGATTTAATATATATTAGGAACTACACTATATGGTTAGATATTAAAATATTATTTCTTACAATTAGAGCGGTATTTGATAAAGATTCTTCAGCAACCCTAGGAATTCCAAAACTTGAAGATTTAGTAAAGGAACAAAAATTAGTTATAACCCCAATTGAAATGGGTTATGAAATTGTTGAGAAGAAGTAATATGAAAAAAAAGGTTTTGTTTGTTGCTCATATGGACTCACATATTGCAAATTTTCATTTACCATATCTAAAATGGTTTCAAGAACAAGGTTATGAAACTCATGTTGCCTCTAATGATTTAGAGAAAACTAGGGATATATTATATTGTGATGTTAAACATCAAATTGATTTTTTAAGATCACCTTTTTCCTTGAAAAACCTTAAAGTTTATCGTACTTTTAAGAAAATGGTAAAAGAGCATGACTTTTCTTTAGTTCATGCACATACACCAATGGGGGGATTATTTGCTAGACTGGCATTTAGAAAGTCAAATACTCCAGTAATTTATACAGCCCATGGTTTTCATTTCTTAAAAGGTGGTTCTATTTTAAGTTGGTTAATTTTTTATCCAATTGAAAAGTTCTTATCTAAATATACAAATGAAATAATTACTATTAATCAAGAAGATTTTTCTTTAGCAAAAAACAAATTTAGTAAGAAGTGTAAAATATCATATGTTCCTGGTGTTGGTGTTGATTTAAAGGATTATTATTTAATTGATGAATCAAAGAAAATAAAAGCAAGAGAATCCTTAGGTATAAAGAGTGATGATTTTGTCTTAGTATATGTTGCTGAACTTACTAAAGGAAAGAATCAAGGCTTTTTAATTAAGGCGATAAACGTTTTAAAAGATAAATATCCAAATCTTAAATTACTATTAGTTGGTTATGGGAAAGAAACCGATAATTATAAAAAACTTGTAGAAAAATACAAGTTAGATAATGAAGTTAAAATACTTGGTTATAGAACTGATATTGTAGAGTTAAATAATATTGCAGATGTTGTTGTATCTGCATCACTTAGGGAAGGCTTGCCTAAAGGATTATTAGAAGCATTATCTGTTGGAAAACCATTATTAGTCTCAAATATTAGAGGTAATAATGATACAGTAATTAATGATGTGAATGGTTATTTATATGAGGCTAATAACCTAAATATGTTTACTTATTATTTTGAAAAATTATATTTAGATAAAAAGTTGAGGGATAATTTTTCAAAAGAATCAATTAAAATAGCAAACAAGTTTGATATTAATAAAGTACTAGAACAAGTTAGTACAATCTACAATAATTATATAAAAGAGGAGCAGAAAATATGAAGAAAGATTTAAAAATCGCATTAGTTGGACTTGGATATGTAGGTTTACCAATTGCTTATGCATACGCAAAAAAAGGGTTAGAAGTTATTGGGTTTGATGTTAATGTTGAAAAAGTAGAAGGATATAAAAGGGGATATGATTCTACTGATGAGGTTGGTAGTGATAAACTAGGTGAAGTTACTACGCTTTTTTACACTTATGATGAGAAGGATTTAGATAAAGCAAACTTTTTTATTGTTGCTGTTCCAA
>CAZRJV010000107.1:0-3106 GCA_964600625.1 uncultured Acholeplasmataceae bacterium | reverse complement strand
AAAAACTAAAAGAAACTTTTTCCAAAGTGTTTTTGAAGCGTTAAGAATTTATGAAAAAACTGATTTTGAAATTGAAATTGACGGAGTAAGGCAACAATATAAAGATGTTTGGTTTGCTTCAATCATGAATTCTAAATATTTTGGTGGAGGCATGAAAGTAGCTCCAAAAGCAAATCGAAATAGCGATGAGCTGTATGCGGTAATTATTCACGGCATTAGTAAAGCTAAAATAGCTTTATTATTTCCATTAATATATTTAGGTTGGCACACTAAAATTAAAGGTGTGACCATCATTAGTGGTAAAGAAATTAAAGTTAGTTCGCAAGTATCAACATTTATGCAAATTGATGGTGATGTTGTCGAAAATTTAAATGAAATAACAATTAGAAAATAAAAGAAAGTAGAGATTTTATTATGAAATGTAATAACTGTGGAGCAAATGTTCCAAATGATGCTAAATTTTGTTCAAACTGCGGAAATCATATTTATTATAGCGAAGCCAATGACCCGTTTGAAAATTATGGCGTACAATCGCCTAGGCAAGAAGCTAAGCCTGAATCTAACAGCGCTTTAATTTTAGGGATTATCTCATTATTTTTCGCAGGAATAATTTTAGGTATATTAGCAATTGTATATTCAACTAAACCAAATCAAAAAAACGCTAGGGCAGCTCAAATATTAGGGATTATCGGTTTTATTGGTGGTGTTATTACAACCATTTTAGGTATCCTCGGACAACTTTAATATTTAGGAACATAATTAGATTATGCAATATTGTACTAACTGCGGACATAAAGTAGATAGTGGTGTTAAGTTTTGTCCAAACTGCGGACACGAAGTTAACAAACCAATCCAACAATACCAAGCTGCAAAACCAGCTGCGACTTCGTCGTCAGCACTAGTTTTTGGTATTTTAGGGATTGTTTTTGTTTTTATATTTATATTAGGATTTATTTTTTCATTACTTGCGGTTGTATTAAGTAATAATCCAAACCAAAGTAATACAACAGCCGCTAAGACGTTAGGGTGGATTGGCATCGTAATATCGGCAATTCCATTAATTATTATTTTAATTTTAGTTATCATTTTCGCTTCTGGCGGTGCTGACCCAACAACTGCCTTAGTATTACTTGATATGTTTTGATAAATTAATATAAGCTAAAATCATTATGATACCTCCAAAGTAAACACAAAAAATAATAAAGATGTTTATTATTAAATGTGATTAAATGGAGGTATTTTATTTATGATAAAAAACACTTATTTTATCATATGGTATAATAATACAGGAGATGAGAATGCTTAAAAAAAGGTCAACAATCTACAAAAAGTATATATTTCCAGCTATTGGTGGAATGCTTGGGACATCACTTTATGTTTTAGGAGATACCATCTTAGTTGGTCGAAGATTAGGGGCAATTGGACTTGCCTCTTTAAATGTCTCGATACCTTTGATTAATGTTTTAAATGGCTTAGGATTATTAATTGGAATGGGCGGGGCGAGCCTAATGTCAATTCACAGAGTCAGAGATGAAAACATCAAAGCTAATACTATTTTTACTAAATCAATGATTATGAGTTTGATCACAGGATTATTATTAACGATCTTAAGTTTGTTTTTCACTAGTAACTTAGTTAACTTTTTAGGTCAAAGTTTACAAACTAAAGATTTAGCAAACGATTATTTATCAATGTTATTAAAGTTTTCCCCGTTTTTCTTAGTCTTTGTCGCACTAACCGTGTTTGTTAGAAATGATGGCGGTAATAAAACCGCAATGGCGGCAATGATTGGGGCTAGTGTGTTTAATGTGGTTATGGATTATGTCTTTTTATTCCCACTCGATATGGGAATGAAAGGGTGTGCTCTAGCAACCGGACTTGCTCAAGTAGTAGGATTATTAATTCTTTCGACCCATTTCTTTAGAAGTAAGTTTAAATTTATTAAAATAAATAGTATAAAAGGATTGTTTGAAATACTTTCAAACGGTGGGGCTTCATTTGTCTTAGAACTTAGCCAAGGTATTGTTATATTTGCTTTTAACTTCGCTTTTATTAAATTAGCTGGAGATTTAGCAGTATCTGTTTACGGTATCGTTGCTAACTTAAGTTTACTCTTTACAGCAATTTTAATTGGAATTGCTAACGGTATTCAACCACTAATTAGTAAAGCCTACGGAAAAAGACGAAGAGATATGAAAGTATTCTATGCTAAAACTGCTGCGGTTGGAGCAGTAGTAGCTGGGTTAATAATTACAGCAATTGGTCTTTTAATACCGGAATATTTAGCGATGGCTTTTGTTGAAAATGAGCCAGAAATTATTTTAAAAGCAGCTTACGGAATTAGATTATACTTTCTAGCATTTCCACTGGTAGGTATTAATCTAGTAATTACGATTTATTTACAAAGTCAAAAACAAACCACAAAAGCATTTATTTTTAGCCTATTAAGAGGACTAATTTTAATTATAGTGCTATTGTTAATTTTATCACCAACTTTAAAAATACCAGGTGTTTGGTTAGTGATGCCAATAACAGAAGTTATAGCTTTAATAGTAGGAATTTTGTTAGTAAGAACAAAAAAAGGCTCTACTCAACTATAAAGATAAAATAAAAAAAAGGAGAAATTAACAATTCATTTCTCCTTTTTATGTTGTATAAGTTATTTTTTACGTCCTAAACCAACTTTATGGTAAACTTTTTCTAGTTTTCTATTTGAGACAATAATTGCACGGTCCCGACCTTTGTTTAAGGCTTCATCGAGTTCTTTACTGTTAATTATCTCTTCATATCTTTCTTGAATAGGTGTTAGTTTTTCAACTAATAATTGACCTAAATCAAGTTTGAAATCACGATAGGTTTTACCGTCGTATTTTTTCTCAATTTCTTTAATAGACAAACCTGAAAACTCTGAGTAAATTGTTAATAAGTTTGAGATACCAGGCTTATTTTCTTCATCGAATCTAATAGTAGTATCAGAATCAGTTACGGCACTATTAATTTTGTTTTTAATCCGATTTGGTTCATCTAAAAGTAATATATAAGACCGTTCATTATCATCTGATTTACTCATTTTTTTAAGTGGATCAGATAATGATTTAATTCTTAA
>CAZRJV010000106.1:0-3160 GCA_964600625.1 uncultured Acholeplasmataceae bacterium | reverse complement strand
GAGAAATCACATCTTTCCTTCTTCTTGATATGAAGCAAGACGCTATCAACCTTGGGTATTGGTCTAAAATGATGTTTTTTGATATCCATGATAATATTAAAATCATATAATGGTGCAAATAATAAGTGTTTTATAGATGGTAATTTGACACCAACATACTTATCTGCAGCTTCTTTTTGCATAATAAAGAAGACTTCTTCTGGAGCGTTTCTATCTTCTAAAACTTTCTTAAAAATTCTTGAAGTTAGCTCATAAGGAATACTTGATACAATTTTATATGCTTCCTTTGGTAATGGAAACTTTAAAAAATCCATATGAATAATTTTAATCTTTTTGTTTTGTTCAAACAATTGAGTGATTGTCTCAACATGCTCTTGATCTAATTCTATTGCCAAAACACTTTTTGAAACTCTTGCTAATGACTCAGTTATGATTCCCTTACCTGGTCCTATTTCAATAACATTATCATTTTTATCTAAATTACATTTTTCAATAATTGTTTTAACAAATTCTTTGTTGTATAAATAATTCTGTGAATGTTTGATATTTAATTGTTTCACTTTAACCTCGTTTTCTTATTTAAAACTACGAGGCTACTATGATTTGGATTTAATAGCCTCTGAGGCTATCTGTCAATTACGAACATACTCTTCATATAAATGCTCCAATCAAGTTATTTTGCTTAAGTATAATGCTGGCATTATCAAGCTAACTATTTTTATTATAATACATATATTTGTATATGTCAATATGAAACTGACCCCCTATGTTGTTTTGAAATTGACCCCCTACTAACTATTTAACCATTCTTTAGTTTCCTTAATTCTATATGAATCACCTTTAATATTTATTACTGTTGCTTTATGTGCGATTCTATCTACCATTGCTGCTGTAAGAGTTGGATCAATAAATATTTCCTCCCATCTATTAAAGGTTAGATTAGTAGTAATGATAATTGACTTAGTTTCATTTCTCATTGATAGTAAGTTAAATAGTAATTCACTACCTTCTTTATCAAATCCAATATAACCAAGTTCATCAAGTATGACTAAGTCATATGTGATGAATCTTTTTTTATAGTTTGATAATTGGTTTAAAGTCATAGATTCTTTTAACTCTGTAATTAAATTAGGGACAGTTATATATAGAACATTTTTCATTTTCATCGTTGCTTGTATACCTAGTCCAATAGCTGTATGAGTTTTACCTACTCCAGGATTACCTACTAAAATTACATTTCTACCTTCATCTAAAAATCTTAATGATTGTAGTTCTCTTATTTGATTAGAAACTTCAATTGGAAAGTATTCTAACTTTAAATCACTTAGATATTTAATATATGGAAATTTTGCTGTTCTAATTCTACGATTTATTCCATTTTTTTCTCTAACATTAACTTCATCAGTTAATATTATTTTTAAGAAATCCTCATACGAAGCATTACTATCAAGTGCTTCATTAATTGATTGTTTATAATTACTTTTAATGTGTGATAGTTTTAGTCTATGTGCTAACTTTTCTATTTCATTCATTGTTTTAATTCTCCTTGATTAAAAAGATTTGATATTTGGTTTATTTGATTTGTACTTATTTGTTCTATCGAACTTTTAGATTTAAAAGAAGTTAAAGTGTTAATTGATTGTCCACTTTCTAAATCTTTTAAAATTATAGTTAACTCATAAATATCATTCTTATTTATTAAATCAAGAAATGCTTTCACATCTGTGGTAAAATATTTATGAAATAACTCTTGATAAATATTGGGAGCTTGTTTTAGAGCCAGTGAATTTTCTAGTGCACCAGGCTTTTTATTTAAAGTGGATATAAAGTGATGTATATTGATACTATACTCATTTTTACCACTTTTTTTATTATGGGTTGCTAATAGTTCGTTTTTTTCATTATAAATAATTAATTTATCAATATAGACTCTTAAAACGACCTTATTACCAACATAACTATCAGGAACTGAATAAAAGTTAGTATCTAAACTTATTAATGATTCACTATTAACTCTTGCATATTCTAATCTTCCTAACTCATATGAATGAGTTGGTAAAGTATTCAAGAAAAACTTTTCATCATTGAATTTTTCTAGTTTTAACTCATTTAGTTTTAATAATTCTTTTATTACATATTCATTAAAGTTTTCTATTGAATAAAATTTATAATTAAATGTAAATAATTCTGTTCTTACTATTTTTCCACTAACCTCGACATGACCTTTTTCATTTCCACTTCTAGGATTAGTTGTTACTATTTTAAAACCATAGTAATTAGATAGTTTAATTAAATCTTCGGTGTATTCTTTTTCACCTTTATAAACAAATTTTCTTACTACATTTCTCATATTATCAAATATTAATGTTGCAGGAACTCCGCCAATATCTTCAAAAAAACTTATTAAACTATCAATAAAACTTTCAAACTTTTGATTATCATAGTATTTAACAAAGATATAATTACTATATGGTAGTGTTATTGTTGCTTGATGTTTAATACATTTTTTACCATCAATAATAACTTTAACTTCATGAAAGTCATATTCTGCTCTAAAGCCTGGTTTATATTCTTGTTTGATAAATGCTTCTAGTTTCTCATTTTTATACTTTTTAAATTCTATTTGTATTGTAGTTATACCAACATCAAAACCTTCAGACCTTAGTTTCCTGTGAAGTAGTGATGCAGTTAATTTTTGTTTATTAATTCCTAGCTCATTATCTTTTAGTTCAGATAATTTTATTAATTCATAAAACCTACTTTTGAGTTTTCCAGTAAATACACTTTGTTTGTAATTAGATTTTTTAGTTGGTCTACCAACTAACTTATTCTGTAGTTCAATTATTTCATTTTTATCACTTGATTCACTTAATAGTATATTTATCTTTTCATATTCTCTAATATATGATCTAACTGTATTTCTTGATATTCCTAGTGATTTTGTTATTGCTTTAATTGACACACCTTGTCGGTGCATTGTTAATATATCGTTTTTCATTATGACTCCTATCATCTTATTAACCTCACATTTCATTGTGAGATTATTATACTATGGGGGGTCAATTTCAAAACGTTGTTTTATTGATTAGGGGGTCAATAATAGATTAACATATACAATTTTGTATCAATATGAGAAGTATGAGATTGCACTAACAGGTTT
>CAZRJV010000105.1:0-3233 GCA_964600625.1 uncultured Acholeplasmataceae bacterium | reverse complement strand
ATATAATACTAATAAAGAGCTATAATGATGGTATAATAAAATAAATTAAGGAGATGGTTTAATGAAAAATAGTAAAACAAAATATTTATGGTATGCAATCGCGATCGGAATAATTATTTTATTTTTATTAATGCTTCTAAGTAGTGTTTTAGGAGTTGGTGAAAGATTAAGAAATATCAACCGCTATCTTGAGTATGGTTTTTACGCTATAACAGTCTTACTAGTATATCTATTAATCTTAAGACCAGTTCATATAATCTTATTTTCTCCTTCATTTAGCATTGAAACAACACTTGATAAACCAAGTAGAAAAAACTTCCGTGTTTATAAAAAAGTAGCATCAAGATTATTAGAGCAAGATATTTTACCTGATGAAGTTAAAGAGGAAATTAAGGCTGTCCGTAAAGATTATGAACTATTAAACCAAGCCTTAAATACCGCCCTTAATAAACATGTCAAAAAGCAAATGAACAAAGTAATTCGTAAAAATGCTCAAACAGTCATGGTATCAACAGCAATTAGCCAAAACGGCAGGCTTGATTTATATACCGTTGTTGTTGTCAATTTAAAAATGATTAAAGAACTAGTTTATATGGCAGGCTTTAGACCAAACATGAAAAACTTATCTAAATTAACCATTAATGTTTTTACAACCGCATTAATTGCTGAAGGGTTGGAAAACATGGATTTAAATGATTTGATACCTAATACTACAGCTAACATGATTAGTGAAATCCCATTACTTAAGCCAATTATGTCTTCTGTAATTCAAGGCGTTTCCAACGCCTTATTAACATTAAGAATTGGCATTGTTACAAGAAAATATCTCTTTAGTGACGCTAAAGAGATTACTAAAGAAGAAATTAGACGAGGGGCGTTATTAGAAGCCGCGGGAATGTTACCTAGTGTGGTAGGTGGCGCAATTTCAGTTTTACCGAAGAAGTTTATAAATCTATTTAAAAAGAAGGATCAAAAAAAAGAAGATAAAAAGGATTAATAAATATTTTTAAAAGCAGTAAAAATAAAGTATAAAAATTACACGACGCTAGAACCAATAATGTTTTTATTGCTAGAATTGTTGTGTTGTCATTACGAAAGGAAATTTATATGCGTAATATAAATGAATTATTAGGAACTAAATATCCAGTCATTCAAGGTGGAATGGCTAATATAGCTGACGGTGAATTTGCAGCCAGCGTTTCCAACGCTGGTGGCCTTGGTTTAATTGGCGCCGGTGGAAATGATGTTAATTGGGTTAGAGAAGAAATTAGAAAATGTCGAATGTTAACTGATAAACCATTTGGTGTAAATATTATCATGATGAGTCCACATGCTAAAGAAATTGCAAAATTGATAATCGAAGAAAAAGTTAAAGTAGTTACAACAGGAGCTGGAAACCCGGTGCCTTATATAGAAAATTGGAAAAAAGCTGGAATTATTGTCATACCCGTTGTGCCTTCGGTTAGATTAGCGATTAGGGTTGAAAGAGCCGGAGCTGATGCAGTTATTGCCGAGGGAATGGAAGCTGGTGGTCATATTGGTAAATTAACTACAATGGCTATCATTCCGCAAGTTGCTGATGCGGTTAGCATTCCAGTGATTGCTGCAGGTGGAATTGGTGATAAAAGAGGCGTTTTGGCGGCTTTTGCTCTTGGAGCAAAAGGGGTACAAATCGGGACCGTTTTATTAGCTACCGAAGAATGCCCAATCCATCATAACTATAAACAATTAGTCGTTGATGCTGCAGATAATGATACGGTTATTACCGGTTCACTGCGGGCACCAGTCAGAGTATTAAAAAACCAAATGGCCTTAAAATATATCGACTTGGTTAAATCTGGTGCTAGTTTTGAAGAATTAGAACTATTAACGATAGGGTCATTAAATAAAGCGGTTATTGAAGGTGATCTTGACGGTGGGTCATTTATGGCTGGTCAAGTTTCGGGAATTGTTAAATCAATTAGAACAGTAAAAGAAGTGCTAGATGAGATGTTTTTAGATGTTGATAAATTCCGAAAAGATTTAAAGATTTTATAATTCATCAATAAAATAGAAACCCCATTTGTCTAACCATTTAATCGGATAGATTGATTATGTTGAGTGTTTTTGTTGGAAGAAATTCTACAATAAAAAAAGAAATTCAAGATTTTTGGCAACACAACGATTTAAATAATAGTAATTTTGTAAATAAATTGAATATTAAACAAACAAAGTTAGAGTCATTTTTAAGAACAGATTATAACAACCCTACATTATTAAAAGAGGCATTAGATTGTCAACCCAATAATACTAAATCGCGTGTTAAGATCTGGAAAGAAAACACTATAATTATAGATGAGAACGGTGTAGTTTCTGATAAAACTGGAACAATTACAACTAAACAAGATAGACATCCGAATTCTGGGAACCTTTATTTTAATCCAAAGAATAATAAATCTAGATTTAGGTTTTTAACTCCTAGAGAATGCTTTTTGTTAATGGGATTTGATGAAGAAGATTATGAAAAGTTAATCAAAGAAAAATACTATACTAGAACAAAATCTTTATTTTTTTCACGAGACGTATTATATAAACTAAGTGGTAATAGCATTGTTGTTAATGTTTTGGAACAAGTCTTTGATCAAATGTTAAAAATAGATAAAATAATAAATAATAATTCGTGTTTAAGAAGGAATCCCCAAATATCTTATAAAGATGGTTAATTAAAAAATATAATACAAATAATAAAAAAAGACTGCAGAGTTTATGAAGAGTTTAAACCTTCATCTCTCTACAGTCTTTTTTAATATTGAAGTTGTGTTTAATTTATTTTAGATATAAATCACATTAATATTAGTACTAGACCAGCTATAGCTAATCCACCACCAATTAAAAATCCTAAAAGCATTGATCCTATAAATGAAAATGATTTTTTCATATTAATCATTTGATATTGATTAATTTCACTAATTGTTAAATCAGATGGGTGCTTGCTTTCGAATTCTTCAATAAGATGTTGATTTTTTGCGGAAATATTTTTTGATAATTTATTTCCAATATAAAAACCTAAACCAATAATAATAACTCCAAATATAATCATAAATACATAAAGTGCTGTCATGATTTCCTCCTAATAAATAATTATCTTAAATATATTGTATTTGTAGTATTTATAGTGTATAATTAAAATATCTACAACGAACAATTCAGAATAATTTAATAAAAATCCTCGTTATCATCAAAATTGGTAACAC
>CAZRJV010000104.1:0-3379 GCA_964600625.1 uncultured Acholeplasmataceae bacterium | reverse complement strand
AGTATTCAAGACTAGTCCAGATAAGTCAGTGACTGTATACCCCGGCATGCTATTTGAGACTATACCAGCAACACCATATGCGATGCGTTTTAATGGAGAGTACCATATAAATATTCATTTTAAAACCAAAAAACAATTTATATTTAATTGGTATCAAAATCAATACGTTGAAGAAATAATTTTACTAGACTTTTTATTTTAATATATTAATTAAAGGGGTGTTCTTATGAAAAATAAAGAAAAAAAAATAATTATATTTTATGTCGCACTTGTAATCGTCGGAATAGCTTTAATGATTGGCTCTTTCTCAATTGTCGAAAATTATTATAGACCGAGTACGATAGGGTTAGAAAGCAACATTGCTGTTTTAGATTTGTATGGAAAACGTATTTTGTATTTAGGAATGATTAGTTTATTAAGTGGTGTTGTAGGATTATTTTTAGAAAAATATAAGAAAAAACCATAAAATCTCGTTTTAATCTATAAATACAATTAAAATAATAATGTTTATTGAGTGAAAACTGTATTTTATTATCAAGTATAGTGTTACTAATTAGTTAAAGTTTCGCATAAAAAGCAGAAGTTAAATTTTATTTATAATTTCTGCTTTTTTTTAATACTCCTAAAAGGGCAAAAAACGTTAAAATCGCTATTATCACTTTACAAAAGTAAAAAGTAATATAATAAAATCCTGGCGATAATAAGTGTGAAAATTAGGAGTTATTATTTAGATAACCTAATTAAACAAATAGATACAAAACAAGTGAAATTGAGATTTCTATTTATTCCCCTATAAAGGGTTATAATAAATTCATAATCAATGAACTTTCTAAACGTTTATATAAACAGAGTTGGATCAACTCGTTATGAGAATCGGGAAAAGGTTAAAATGATGACTTGTTTTATGTATATAGAAAAACAAAATCAAAACTTCCCCATTAGATATAAACAGCAAGCACCAATAGCACTTATAGTAATTTCCAGTACCCAAGTATCAATGAAAAGAAGTTATGATGTTTATGTAGTATCAATTGGCTGTTTAAAAATAAATTAACAAAGAATAAATGCTTAAATTTTATGATAAATAATAGACCAATAAAGACCCTAAAACTAGAACAGTTAAAAGAGGTGTATTAAACTTTTGTCTGTTAAGTGTTTTAACTTGACAGACATTAAATAATAAGGTATTATATAGAAGTAAAAAAAATATAAGGAGTGAAAAAATATGGCAGTTAAAATTCGTTTACAACGCTTTGGAGCTAAAAAAAGACCGTTTTACCGTATTGTTGCAAGTGAATCAACAAGATCTAGAGATGGTAAGTTCTTAGAAATTATTGGAACTTATGATCCACTAGAAGGAAAAGTCAATGTTGATAGCGACAAAGTAACTAAGTGGTTAGCTAATGGAGCACAACCAACTGATACAGTTAAGAGTTTGTTAAAAAAACATAAAGTATTAACCAAATAAGAAAAGGGGGAGTAAAAATGGCCATTGATTTTGAAAAATTAGTTATTGATATCGTCAAGCCATTAGTTGTTTACCCTAATGATGTAGTAGTAAAGATTTTATCAGAAGAAGATAATCAAGTCGCAATTCAACTATTAGTTAACCCTGATGATCTGGGACGTGTAATTGGTCGTGGCGGCCGAATGGCAAACGCTATAAGAACTATCTTATATGCTGGAGCAACGATTGAAAACGTTAGAATCAGATTAGATATTGATTCGTTTTAATATGTATCAAATTGGTAGAATTGCTAAAACTCATGGTGTAAAAGGCGAAGTTAAGGTTTCCTTAACGACCGACTTTGATCGTTTTATTGTTGGAAAAGTTATTTATTATTATCAACAAGATCAAAAAATATATTTAACGATCGAAAGTGTAAGACCACAACAAGCAATGTTGTTAGTTAAGTTTAAGGAACTAAATTCCTTAAACGAGGTAGAAACGCTAACCCAAACACTACTTTATACCGCTGAAGAGCCACCACTTGGCGAAGATGAATATACTCGTCACCAACTAATCGGGATGACAGTTGTTTCCACCGAAGGTGAAATGATTGGAGTCGTTAAAAATGTGATGTTTTTACCATCACAAGAAGTATTAGTTATTAAGCGTGATCAAGATAAAGACGCGCTAATTCCGTTCTTAAAAGAGTTTGTTATTGAAGTATCAGATAAAATAGTTGTGAAGTTAATTGAGGGATTAATATGATAGTTGATATTATTACCATCTTTCCTGAAATGTTTAATGATTTTTTATCTACTTCAATTGTAAAACGAGCAATTGAAGAAAAAAAAATAAAAGTTAACTTACATCAATTGCGAGACTATTCTCATAACAAGCATCGTAATATTGACGACACACCATTTGGTGGTGGCGTTGGAATGTTAATGACATTTCCACCAATCTATGATGTTATTAATGAATTAAAAACCAAAGACTCGGTTGTTATTTATATGTCTCCGCAAGGCCAAATTCTTAATCAACAAATGGCATTTGACCTAGCCACTAATAAACATATCATTTTATTATGTGGTCACTATGAAGGTGTTGATGCCCGAGTTTTAGAATTAATTGATTATGAAATTTCAATTGGTGACTATATTCTAACCGGCGGAGAAATTCCAGTTATGATTTTAGTTGATGTCTTAACAAGACTAATTCCTGGTGTGATTATGGAAGAGTCAGTTAAAGAAGATTCATTATCGGATGGATTGTTAAAATATCCTCAATACACTAAACCACGTAGTTATAAGGGTTATGATGTTCCAGAAATATTATTATCAGGACATCATGAAGAAATTGCTAAATGGCGTCATCAAATGAGTTTGAAAAACACATTTGAGAAACGACCAGATCTAATAGAAAAAGCAACTTTAACAGAAAAAGATTTAAAGATAATTAAATCGATTAAAGAAAAATAGTTTATATGTTATAATACATAGGTATAAAAAAAGCACAGTAATCCGCTGCCTAATAACGGGGCAAGAAGACTGGAAGTAGGAGAGTGAAATTATGTCAAGACCAAAAGGACAAGCGTTAATGGAAGCTGTAACTAGCGAATACATTAAAACTGATATCCCTGCGTTTAACGCTGGTGATACTGTCAAAGTAAACGTTAGAATTAAAGAAGCTAACCGCGAAAGAATCCAAGTATTTGAAGGTCTCGTGATCAAAAGACAAGGTGGAGGAGTTTCCGAATCATTTACCGTACGTAAAGTTTCATATGGAATTGGAGTTGAAAGAACATTCCCTGTTCATTCACCAACAATTGCCTCAATTGAAGTAATGCGTCGTGGTAAAGTTAGAAGAGCTAAACTACACTACATTCGTAAATTGTCTGCGAAAGCGGCTAGAATCAAAGAAAAAAGATAA
>CAZRJV010000103.1:0-3571 GCA_964600625.1 uncultured Acholeplasmataceae bacterium | reverse complement strand
AACGATTATTTTTTTGATCTTTTCAAAAATCATAAAATAACGCCTCCTTTAATCTACTCTATTTTAGATTATTTCTATTTTTTTGTCAACTTAACTGTCATTACTATGGACTCAAATGGCCTTAGTTTGATAAATGTAGGGTAAATATGTGAATTGTCTAATAGTAGTTTTAATTTGTTTTATTAGTTTTATATAAGATTGCGTATACACCCGGTTTTGTAATTTTAATATTATTATTATCAAGTAAGTAATCCTGACTTGCAAATAACACTTTTCCGTCCTCAAGCGGTATTCTTCTTAGATGATAATCATTTTGAATATAGTGAACAATTTTTTCATTGCCATTTTCGAGTGTATAAACAACTAATCCAAATTTGCTTTCTACAGTTTTTACCTTAGCATTAGAATTAGTATAAATTTTATGTTTTTTTCGAATTGCAATTAATTCTTTAAGCTTATCAACAGCATGCAAATTAGGATTCCACGTTATTTGATTTACATCATCTTTAGATTTATATGTGTTTCTAATTTGTTTTTTACTTCTGTAAAATTCTTGACCCGCATGTATAAATGGTATTCCTTGAGCAATTATCGTAAGATGAGTTGCTAAGTCTTGATAATGCCATTTTTTATGTTCTTCTAAATTTGTCTTTAAACTAATTTCATCATAGAATGTATAGTTATCATGACATTCAATGTAATTTACTGATTGATTAGGATGATCAAATATATTTAGAGATCCTAATAGGGCTTGTTTTAATAATTCAAAGTTATCATTATTGCCATTTGCATAGCCATAAGAATGAATGGTTCCTTTAATAATATCTCTAAATTGATCATTAAAATGTGAATATCCTCTAAATTTCTTTTGATTAGTCATATTTGCTCTAGTTGTTCTGTCCATAGTGTTATGCATATTCCAACCTTCACCATAAAGCATAATATGTGGATTGATTTGTTTTAGTTCTTTTTCAATTTGTAACATTGTTTCTATATCTAAAAGACCCATTAAATCAAATCTAAATCCGGATATTTTAAATGTTTTAGCTAAAAAAACCAAATTATCAACAATGAGTTTTCTTACCATGTATTTATTACTTGCTACATCATTTTGACATCCACTAAAACTGGTAATATTACCATTTTCATCAAATTGATACATGTAATTAGGAACTAATTTATTTAGACTAAATCCTTGCCAGTCATATACATGATTGTATACAACATCTAAATTAATTCCAATTCCAAGTTTATGGGCGTGATTAATAACCTTAATAAACTCATTAATTCTTAAAATAGGATCATTTGGATCTTTAGAATACCAACCCTCTAATAAGAACAATTGATGAGGGTTATAACCCCAATTATATAAAGCTGTCTTGTTATGATCATCAACACCTAAAAAATCAGTAACTGGTAAAAGTTGCAAATGAGTAATTCCTATTTTTTTTATATACTCAATTACACTTCCTTCTAAGGTGTTACTGTGTTCAGTTAATCCAACAAACAAGCCTTTGTTTTCAACATCTAGATTAATAGTCATATCACGAATGTGACCTTCATAAATAATAGACTTGGTCTTATCTGATGTGTTTATTGGTGATGGAGTAACTTTTGATAGTTTTCTTAAGTTGATAACAAAACTAGAATCATTAGTGCCAGCTTTAGCGTATGGATCTAAAACCTTTTCAAAGTATGTTAAATTTCTTACCTCGTAGTGATATGATTTAAAATGATGGTCCCCCTTAACTCTACTGTGCCAAATTTGTTGGTCATTATTCATTTTATAGGTTTTACCATCTAATACTAAATTAATTTCTTTACTTACTGGCGACCAAACATAAAAATCAGTATAGTCTTTATGATAAATGCTTCCTAATGGGCCATCATAACGATTACTTTGTTCAAATTCTTCAGTTTGAGTAATTAGTCCAATTTCAACAGGAATTGCATAATCATTAATAAAGATTAAATAATCTTTTTGTAGATCAAGTTCCTTATTTAACTTAAAATAACTAACTCGACTATCTAGTCGCGTTAAGATTCCTTTGTAACCTAACATACTTACTTTATTAATTTTTTCTTTTGACACAATTTTTATTAAATTATATTTTTCAATAAATGCTCTCATCTTATGGCTTCAATTCCTACTTTTATTATTATTGGATCAACCTCAATGTTGATCTTACCTTCTTTAACTACGATATGACTTTCGTCTATTAGATTTTCATAAACCCCATCTTTTAAATATGATTCGATAATGGTATCGTTTCCAAATTTAAAATAACCTATTATTGCATCAATACCGTCTTCATATTTTATTACTACGTTATCTTTTACATTTAAAAAATGAAGATTGCCAGAAGTAATTAAATCATCTTCATTAATACTCGCTAATCTAGCTATTAATGGTGATATATTAAATCCAGTATCATAATCAATTGGATCATATTCAAACAGATCTGGTTTTTCATTATTTAGATATTCTTGGCCAGCATAAACAAATGGTGTGCCTCTTAAAAAGAATGATAACGCGGTTAGATTTATTATTTGATTAACATCATTTATATAACTAGCAATTCTATTTTGATCATGATTTTCTAAATATCTTATTTTAATATAATTATCAGGATAAATTGCTTCTTGTTTTTCTACTTCTTTAAGCCATTTTTCAATTGTTGAATCGCTATTTAAATAACTTCTGAAATATTCATCAACATCATAATCATAACACGCATCAAAAACTTCATACATCTCTAAATCACTATGTGCATTAAACCCAAGCTTTTTTACATGTTCAATAAAGCTTGGATGAAGTGATTCAGATACCCAAAATAAGTTGGGGTTTACTTTTTGAACTGCATGTTTTGCTTCTTTCCAAAATTCTAATGGTATTAAGGGTGCAACATCACAACGAAATGCATCAACAATATCCGCCCAATAAACTAACACTTCAATAAAATAATCCCACACTTCTCTTTTTGAAAAATCTAAATATGCAACATCAGACCAATCACTAATTTTATTAAAAAGTATTCCATCTTCATTCCTAAAATACCATTCGGGATGTTTTTTTATCAAAACAGAATCTCTTGATGAATGATTAATAACAATATCCATCATTACTAACATATCTTTTTCATGAGCTCTGTTAACTAATCGTTTAAAGTCCTCTAGGGTCCCATATTCTGGATTAATAGAATAATAATCATAAACAGAGTAAGGACTGCCTACGCTTCCTTTTCTATCTTCTTTCCCAATTACGTGAATAGGCATAATATATATAATGTCTGTTCCTAACGCCTTGATTCGTGGTAAATCTTTAATGATAGCTTCAAAATTAGATTCATCAGAATATTGTCTTGGAAATATTTGATAAATCATTTTTTTACGCCAATTAACATTTGTGTTTTTAGCCATTGAATCACTTCCTATTCACTCTTAATTATATACTATTTATTTGGTTTATACTAATTTTATTACTTATCTATTGATATTAATATCAATAAAACATATTGTCTATAACAAGCCGTTAGAATTTGAAAATCAATTTAATAATATAATAAAAAAA
>CAZRJV010000102.1:0-3582 GCA_964600625.1 uncultured Acholeplasmataceae bacterium | reverse complement strand
TATCGATTGGCCGATCAAAATAAACCTATTAATATTAATGTATTAAATGAAATTAAGTTGAATACCTTAAAAACATTTTGGGGTGACAGTGTAGAAATACCGGAGTATGCTGGTTTAACTTGGATGCGACAACCACATTATTTTATGGGTTTATACCCCTATACATATAGTGCTGGATTAACGATTGCAACTACTGTTTTTAATAAAATTAAAAACGGGCAATTAAATTTTCAGGATTGGCTTGAAGTTTTAAAAGCTGGTGGAACTAAAACACCATTAGAGTTAGCACGGATTGTTGATGTTGACCTTTCAACGGAAAAACCCTTAATAGATACAATTAACACGATATCTCAAATTATTGATGAGATCATCTTAATTACCGATAAACTTAATCAAACCGAAAAATAGAAGGAGAAAAACAATGACAGAAAAAGAATTGTTAGAAAAAGGATATCGAAAATATAGTGGAACCTTAATTGATATTTATTTCAATCTCAAAATTTGTGAGCATAGCGGTAATTGTGTCAGAGGCAATCCTGATGTTTTTAATACAAAGCGCAAACCATGGATAATTGTTGATAATGCTTCAAAAGAAAATGTAATGAAAGTCATTGATACTTGTCCATCGAAAGCGCTGAAATATATTGTTAAAGATAGTGCTGAGTTTTCAAGCTTTTTGGCAAGTGAACGCCGATTTTACTTAAATGATGATCAAGGGAAGATGGTTGCTGAGATTACGTATAGTATTGCCGGAGAGAAACTACTTATTATTGACCATACTTTTGTTGATCCTTCTTTAAGAGGAAAACAGATAGGCAATAAGCTGGTAGAACTAGTAGTAAAACTAGCTATTGATCAAAATCGCAAAGTAATTCCACTTTGTCCATTTGCTTTACAAGTGTTTACAAATACTGAAGCTTATCATCATATTTGGCATCGTTAATATTATTTTTATTTATAAAGCCATTGTATTTAAGTTAATGGCTTTTTTTTAATGCAATTTCACAAAAAGAACAAACATTCGTTGGAAATGTAATAACAATGCTATAATTAATTAACTAAACATTATATTTAGGAGTGTTTATGAAAAAAAGAAAAGAACTAAAAGCAAGGCATTATATAGTTGTTAGAATTGCTAAACTTCTACTAACACCGATTATAAAAATTAAATATCGCTATAGTTATAATAGATATCCAGAACTTAAACATAGCCGCCCAATTATGGTTATCGGTAATCATACGATTCCGATTGATCCAATATTGATGGGGCTGTCTATGCCTTTTCATCTATATTATTTTGCTACTGAACAAATATTTAATTTAGGATTGTTGTCAAAATTATTAGTGTGGGCAGTTAATCCAATTAAAAAGGCAAAATCAGTTGCTGATTTATCAGCAATTAGGAAATCTAAGCAAATCGTAAATGAAGGTGGAAGTATTGGCATTTATCCGGAAGGAAATGTTAGCTACGATGGCGCTAAAACAACAATTAACCCTAGTATCGTAAAACTAATTAAGTTTTTAAAAATTCCACTTGTGTTTTTTATGACTGAAGGTTTATTCTTTTCTAATCCAAGATGGAGTATTTATCCAAAAAAAGGAAAAAGCCATAGTGCAGTTACAGAAATACTAGAACCAGAAACATATTTAGAATTTACTGATGATGAATTATTAGATTATATTGAAGAGCGGTTTAATCGTAATGCCTACGAACAAAATACTGAAAATATCTTATATAAAGGTAAAGACATCGCCCTAGGTTTAGAAAGATTGTTGTTTGTTGACTTAAAAACCAAGCAACCTTTTGTAACTTATAGTGAAAAGGATAAGTTAAAATCACGTGAGAGTGATTTTGAGTTAACTTACCAAGAAGATGGCTATGTTAAAACAAATGATGGCAAATTATTAACCCTAATTGAGTTAAATCAACAAACTAAGCAAGCATATTGGGATTATTATTGGAGTTCACCTAATAACTTTTTAATTTCTGAAACAGTTAAATTAGAAAACACGATGACCACTAGGAAAGTAAAATTGGGAAAGGCTGAAGTTTCATTGTTTAAAGATAAAATTGTTTTTAATATTAAAAAAGAAACAATTAATTTATCTTTTGATGATGTTATCTCTGTGTCGATACAAGGAAAGAAAAAAGTCATCCTTTATACTAGAGAACAAACGTATTTAGTTATTTTGGATCAGAAATCTAGTCCGTACAAATACTTATTAACTTATCAATATTACAAAGCAAAAGAAAATAAGGAGGAGTGGAATAATGCAATTTATCAATTCGGATTATAGTACATGGAATTTGGTTGTACAGTTTGGTATTGTTGCTTTAATGTTATTAATAGCAAATATTATTAGGAGAAGAATTAAATTGTTTCGCAATTTATTACTTCCTACAGCCATTATTGCTGGATTTTTAGGATTAGGAGTTAAATATTTAATATCAGGATTTAATATCACAATTGACGGGGAGTTAATTTTAACTAATAATTTCGTAGAAATGATTACTTATCATACAATTGCCTTAGGATTTGTCGCAATGGGTTTAAAAACACCAGAAAAGGTAGAAGGAAAACCCAAAGGAAAGCCGTTTAAGACTGGTTTACTAATTGTTAACACTTACTTACTACAAGGAATTGTCGGTATTTTAATTACTGTTGTCATGGCACTAATGTTTACCAAAGTAGCACCTTATTCAGGATTGTTATTACCTATGGGTTATGGACAAGGACCCGGACAAGCCGCCAATATTGGTGGTCTGTTTGAAGAGAGAGGTTTTAATGGCGGTAAAACATTTGGATTAGCTATTGCTACATTTGGAATATTATGGGCTTGTGTTGCCGGAGTTTTCTATATTAATAGACGAGCTAAAGAAGGTAAACTATCTCGTGCTACAGAAGAAAAAGCAATTGCTGTAACAAGCGAAAATATTGAATCAAAAGATGAAATTCCAGTAAGTGAAGCAATTGACAAAATGAGTATTCAAGTTATAATGGTTGCGTTAGTGTATATGTTAGCTTATTTCTTTATGAAAGGAATAACTGAGTTAATAAACGTTCCGACCGTTTCTGGATTGATTTGGGGATTTAACTTTATATTTGGGATGTTATTTGCGATTCTAGCAAGAACGATTTTAAATTTCTTAAGAAAAAAGAATATCGTTAGAAGAAAATATACCAACGAGTATATGCTAAATCGAATTACCGGCGTTGTTTTTGATTTTATGATCGTAGCTAGTATTATGTCAATTAATGTTGAGATGTTAGCTAATACTGATTTATGGGTAACCTTATTAGTAATTACAACAATAGGTGGATTCTTAACTTACTTTTACCTTAAATATACAATTAAAAGGATTTATCCTGAATACGAACATGAAGCATTTGCCTCATTATTTGGGAATTTGGCGGGGACTGCTTCAAATGGAATTGCTCTTTTAAGAGAAATTGATCCTGATTTTAAAACTCCAGCTGCTGATGACTTAGTCACTGGATCATCAACTGCAGTCATGTTTGGTGCACCATTATTAGCTATTACCGCTGTTATCTATTTAGATGGTTGGTATTGGTTATGGGG
>CAZRJV010000101.1:0-3678 GCA_964600625.1 uncultured Acholeplasmataceae bacterium | reverse complement strand
CTTTTGTTAATCCAAATAATATGAAGTTGTTAATTCATAAATTAAAAGAAAACAAAGCCAATCTAAAAGTATATAAACAATCAGGTCATCAATTAACTATTAATACTATAGATGAAAGTATAAAATGGCACCTAAGCGTATAATGAAATATGTATAATTATTGATGTAAAAGTGTGACTTTTTGCAAGTCACGCTTTTTTAATGATTAATAATTCTTTAAACATAAACAATTTACAAGTAGGCTTTTGTGAAACCTTTATATTATGTTAACTTAGTGATATAATAAAAGTAATACAAAATTTGATTTAATATAGGTGATAATGTGATTATTTATACAAATAAGATTAATGACTTTAATAATGATGTTGATCAAGGGGTAATCGTTGATATTTTGTCTGAAAAACTTGCGTCTAAAGGTATTTCTAATTCCGGAAATGAAGCAAGATCATGGAGTAATTCATTAATGTTTATGAAAAATGTTTTGTATTCTCCAGAGATAAATCAAGAATTGCATGTTGCAATAGAATATAACATTCCCAACACTTCAAAACGTGTTGATTTTATGATTAGCGGATTAGATGATAAAGATAGGGAAAAAGTATTAATTATTGAGTTAAAACAATGGGAGAAAGCAGAAAGAACAAGTAGAGAAGATTTAGTTACTACATTTATTGGAAAAGCAGTTAGACCAGTACCACATCCATCTTATCAAGCGTATTCTTATGCTAAAACCATAGAAAACTTTAATTCTACTATATATGAAAAAAATGTAGAACTAATTCCATCTGCATATCTTCATAATTATAAAGAAGAATATCGTAGTGAGTTAGAACATCCTGTATATGCTAACATTATTAAAAAGGCACCTATATTTTTACAAAGGGATACAAAAAAATTAAGAGAATTTATTTTTAGAAACGTTAAAAAGAGTGATCAAGGAAAATTATTATATGAAATTGATCATGGTAAAATTAAACCTTCTAAAGCATTACAAGATGCAATTCATTCTATGTTAAAAGGTAATGAAGAATTTATCATGATTGACGAACAAAAAGTAGTTTTTTCTACAATTAAAAAAATAGTTGAAAATGCTTTAGATGACGGTAAAAAGTATACAATTATCGTTGAAGGTGGACCAGGAACAGGTAAGAGTGTTGTTGCTATTAATTTGCTTGCTCAGTTTAGAGATAAATTAGTTAATTATGTTACTAAAAATTCCGCACCTAGAAATGTATATTTTAATTTATTAAGAGGCAAAAACTACAAACTTAATTATATTAATAATTTATTTAAAAGTTCTGGTAAGTATTACAATTTAAGAAAAAATGAAATGGACCTATTAATTGTAGATGAAGCACACAGGTTGAATGAAAAAAGTGGTTTTTATGGTAACGAAGGAGAAAATCAGATCGCCGAGATAATAAATGCTTCAAAAGTTAGTGTATTTTTCATTGATGAAGATCAAATTGTTACTACAAAAGATTTTGGCTCTGTTGCTGAAATTGTTAAACAAGCAAAAATTCATAATAGTAATATTTTAAGAGGAGAGGAATACAATCTAGTTTCACAGTTTCGTTGTAATGGAAGTGATGGTTATCTAGCTTTTTTAGATGATTTATTGCAAATTAGAAAAACCGCGAATTTTGATGGTTTTGATGGTGATTATGATATTAGAATATTTGATAGTCCTTCAAAGATGCGCGAAGAGTTAAGACAATTTAACAAAATAAACAATAAATCAAGAATGGTAGCTGGATATACATATAAATGGATAACTCAAAAAAATGCCAATTCAGATGAGTATGATATTGTTCTTGGTGATGATTTTAAAGCTAAATGGAATTTTGGCAATACAACTACTTGGGCAATCGATGAAAACTCATTTGATCAAGTCGGATGTATTCACACATCTCAAGGGTTAGAATTTGATTATGTTGGTGTAATAATCGGTCAAGATTTGGTTTATAGGAATGGTAAAGTTGTAACGGATTACAGTAAAAGAGCAAGTTCAGACAAATCACTTAGAGGTATCGTTGGATATATGAAAAATCAAAAGAAAAAAGGAATTATACCAACTGTAGAAACCGATGACGGATTGTTAAAATTATCTGACCGTATTATTAGAAACACATATAAGACTTTATTAACTAGAGGTCAAAAAGGATGTTTTATTTATTGCGAAGATGAACAACTAGGAAAATATATAAAGGAAAGGCTAGGGATTATATATGAAAATAGATGAGATAATGAAAGAATTAAAGGAATTTATTAAAGAAAGAAATTGGGAACAATTTCATTCAGGACAAAATCTAGCAAAGTCTATAGTTATAGAAGCCTCAGAACTTTTAGAGCTTTTCCAATGGTCTGAAGAAACTGATAAAATTGAAGATTTAAAAGACGAGATTGCCGATGTAATAATTTATACACTAGATTTAGCTGACAAATATGATATCGATATAGAACAAGCAATAAAACATAAACTTCAAAAAAACAGAGAAAAGTATCCTGCTGAAAAAGCATTTGGAAACGCCAAAAAATATAACGAGTTTTAATAAAAAAATAGTGCAAGAGTTATAAGATGAAGAGAAATAAAGGAAGTTTTATTTTTGAAAAACTTGATAATTACATAGTAATTGATTTAGAGACGACAGGACTTAGCCCATCTAATGATAAAATTATTGAAATAGCAGCATTTAAGATTAGAAATAATGAAATAATAGATAAATATGAACAACTAATTAATCCGGAAATGCCAGTCAATTTATTTATCTCTAATCTTACGGGTATCACAAATGAAATGTTAGAAGATAAGCCAACAATTGAGCAAGTCTTAGATGAATTATTTGAGTTCTTAAAAGGAGAAATACTACTAGGGCATAATATCCATTTCGATCTAAATTTTTTGTATGACAATTTCTTAAAACATAAAGGTATAATTTTAGATAATAATTATACAGATACTTTAAGGATATCTAGATTGGTATTCCCTGAGTTTAAAAGTCATGGTCTTTCATCTTTGTGTGAGGAACTAAATATTGAAAGAAAAACTGCCCATAGAGCCTCTTCCGACGCTCTTGCTACGGTGGATATATATAATATATGCAAAAATGCTGATAAAGACAATGAGGATTCATTTATAAATAATAATATAAAAAGTAAAATATCAGCAAAAGATTTTTCAACATCATATCACATACTAGATAATAATGTTTTTTCTCAAGAAGTATTTGTTTGTACTGGTAAATTGGATAAAATGACTAGAAAAGAAGCTTGGAGTTTGGTTTTAAAAAACAATGGTCAAATAGCAGATGATATTACTTTAAAAACAGATTATTTAGTTTTTGGCAATGCCGCTTATCAACAACAAATTTACGGAACCAAAAGCAACAAGATGAAAAAGGCTCAGGAACTAATTTTAAGAGGTCATGAAATAAAAATTATTTCAGAAGAAGAATTTTACGATTTAATTAATATAGAATGAATATTTGATTAAAAGTGACAAAAACCAGGTCGGCAAATTGACCTGGTTTTAATTATTAGAAATATTTATTCAACTAATTTACGCACACTTATATGTATTTTATCTATTTAGTGATATAATAGATATAAGAAAAAGAGGGAGTTATTTTCAATGAATGATCTTGAGAGGGCCGAACTATTAGAAAAAGCACCACTATC
>CAZRJV010000100.1:0-3689 GCA_964600625.1 uncultured Acholeplasmataceae bacterium | reverse complement strand
TCTCCTTTTTTAAAACATTGGTGGCGTGGATATCCACAAAATTTTTGCCACACTGTTTGAGTTATTAATTAAATAATGTTCTTTATGAGTTAAATAATAAAAGGTTTCCCCTCTTTTAACAGGGTACCTTTTTTTATTATATACCAAAGTCACTCTTCCTTCAAGCACATAGCCAAACTCTTCGCCAGGATGCGGGTCATCGATTGCAGTTTGTCCGCCTGGAGCTATCTCAACAATAATCGGTTCCATTTGATATTTTTGCGCATTTGGAACTATCCAAAAGATTTCGTTTTTAAGGACTTGGTCTTCTTTAGTATAGTAATCGTCTTCTTTATAAGTAACAACGGCGTCATTTTCCAAACTAAAAAACTCGTGAACATCAGTACCAAGCGCTTCTAAAATCGCCAATAGGGTTTGGATTGATGGTGATGTTAAATTGTTTTCTAATTGAGAAATATAACCTTTAGTTAGCTCAACGCGGTTGGCTAACTCTTCTTGGGTAAGTTCATTACCCAGTCTTAATTCTCTAATTTTTTTGCCGATATCAACCATTATTTGTCAGTAACACACTCAATACCAGGAAGTTTTTTCCCTTCCAAATATTCAAGTGATGCTCCGCCTCCGGTTGAAATATGAGTAAATCCTTTTTCAAGATTGTTCTCAATTACCGCCGCTGCTGAGTCGCCGCCGCCAACGATGGTTGTTGCATCAGTTAATTGGGCTAATGTTTTAGCAATTTCTACCGTTCCACTAGCAAAATTCGAAAATTCAAATACACCAAGTGGACCATTCCAAACAACAGTCTTGGCATCTTTTAAATATTGTTTAAACTTCTCAATAGTTTTTGGTCCAACATCTAATCCCATCTCATCACTTGGGATATCACTATAAGAATGAAGATGTTTTTCGCTGTCATTCGAAAACTCCTTAGCGGTATAAACATCTTCGCCTAAGATAATTTTGCCGTTTGATTCTTCTAATAAATTGCGAGCTAGATCAACTTTATCAAGTTCTACTAAACTAGTTCCAACTTCATGGCCTAACGCTTTAATGAAAGTGTATGCCATTCCGCCACCAATTAAAATATGGTCAGCAGTTTTTAGTAAGTTTTCAATGACGCCAATTTTATCACTAACTTTAGCTCCGCCTAAGATGGCTACAAATGGACGTTTCGGGTTATCAACCGCTTCACCGATAAACTTAATTTCTCTTTCTAATAAAAAACCGGCAGCGCAATTTCCTAAGTTAGTTGCGATCCCAACATTTGAAGCATGAGCACGGTGAGCTGTACCGAATGCATCATTAACAAATAAGTCACCTAATGATGCCCAATATTTACCTAGTTCGGGATCATTTTTAGATTCCTTTTTACCTTCTAAATCTTCAAAACGCGTATTTTCCATCATTAACACTTCACCAGCAGGTAAGTTGTTAATAGCATTTTCTAACTCTTTACCACGGGTGTGAGGAATAAAAGTTACTGGTTTTCCTAATAATTCTGCTAATCTAATCGCTACTGGCTCAAGTGAGTTTTTAACTAGATCTTCTTCGGTTTTAACACGACCTAAATGTGATAGTAAAATTACTTTAGCATCGTTTTTAATAGCGTACAGGATTGTTGGTAAGGCTTGAACAATTCGATTATCATCTGAAATTTGTCCGTGTTGAAAAGGGACGTTAAAATCGACTCTAATTAATAATTTTTTGTTTTTTAAATCTAAATCTCTAATAGTTTTCTTTGACATTATGATCCTCCTTGTCTACTTTCCTTTATAATTATAACATAATTATATATATATGTTAATTATATTATCAATGAAAGTGTTTTATATTGATGATTCATTCTTTCATTTTTGTGAGAGATTTTTTTACTAAATTTACATTTATATCAGAGTGATAAAATTGAATGCTTATAAGCCTTAATCGCTTCTGCTAGAACGATGCGATCAGACCATTGGCGATATTTTAAATCAATTTCTAATTGTGAATAGTTTTTAAAAATAATTAAGGTTTTATTGTTTTGTTTTTGAGAAGAAATTACTTGAGCATAATTTATCCAAATGTTATCATAATCACGAACTCTTTTAATAGGTATGAATATCATGTTATCATTTAAATAAACAGGAAGCTGATGAAATTTATTAAAGGTTTTTTGAACAGCTTTCAAATACCCGTCGTAGGTAAAGAGATGTTTTAAACATAACTTTTTAATAATTGAAAGATTATTAGCAGAAGATTGGGTTGTCTTATCATATTGATAAATTGTGGAGCCATAAGCGTTATTAATAATATATTTAATCATAGTTTTTAACAAAAAAGAGGCCGAAGCCTCTTTTCATTTAAATTTTATTTGATAATTATTTATCATCGAGTTTAAACTCGTCTTGGTCATCAATTTCAGCAACTTCATGATCAACATTTTTGTCTTTTCGTTTGCTAAACACCTTGCCGATTTTTTGGAATAATGATGGTTTTTCATCATCTGATAGTTTTTCTGCTTTTTTCGCTTCTCTTTCAACTCTTCTTTCTTCTTTTCTAATTTCAGCTAAGCGTTTTTCATAAGCCTCAGGATCTTCTATTTTTAATCTTTCTAATTCTGCTTTTTCAGCTAATTCACGAGCTTGTTTTTCGACTTTTTGACGTTCCATCTCTTCTCTTAATAACTTAACATTACCATTTGTAAGTAATCTTTCTTCACTTAGCGGATCAAAGAAATGACATTTGTTCATATCAATAACTAATTTAATTTTACTTCCTAATTGAACATCATATCTAGCATCAACTGATGCTGAGAATGGCCATTCACCAAGGTTTGAATAAATATGTGTTTCCGCTCCTAATAATTCAGCAACGTCTACCGTTACCTCAATCACAGCATCAGGATAAGTTTCGAAAACAACTTTATCATCATGAATATCTTCTGGACGAATTCCTAAGACGATTTCAGTATCAAACATATCGTTAGCTTTTACTAACTCAAGTTTACCTTCTGGAACTTTAATTTTATAATCTGCAACACGGAAAAAACCATCTTTTGAAATCTTTCCATGAATAAAGTTCATTGGTGGTGTCCCGATGAAACCACCGACAAAAATGTTGTTTGGATTGTCATAAATTTCTTTAGGCGTTCCAACTTGCATAACGTAACCATCTTTCATAACTACGATTCTATCGGCCATCGTCATTGCTTCGATTTGGTCATGCGTAACATAAATTGTCGTTGTTTGTAAAGTCTTATGTAGTTTGATTAGCTCGCCTCGGGTTTGAACTCTTAATTTAGCATCTAAGTTTGATAATGGCTCATCCATTAAGAAAACTCTAGCATCTCTAACGATTGCTCTTCCTAAAGCAACCCTTTGTCTTTGCCCACCTGACAAGGCTTTTGGTTTTCTTCTTAAATAAGGAACCAAACCTAAAATTTCAGCGGCATTGTGCACTTTTTCTTCAATTTCTTCTTTTGGTACTTTACGTAACTTTAATCCAAATGCCATATTATCAAATACAGTCATGTGTGGATATAAGGCGTATGATTGGAAAACCATCGCGATATTACGATCTTTTGGTGGAACATCATTAACTAAGATATCATCAATGAATAATTCCCCTTCGGTAATTTCTTCTAGACCAGCAATCATTCTTAATGTTGTTGATTTACCACACCCTGATGGTCCAACAAAAGCAATAAATTC
>CAZRJV010000099.1:0-3753 GCA_964600625.1 uncultured Acholeplasmataceae bacterium | reverse complement strand
AATTGATGAAACTAGTCAAACTCATCCGTTAATTTCTAAAATTAGTGAAGCAAAAGCCTTAAACAATGATCAAATAATTACACAATATCAAATAACCAGAAACCAAGTATTACAAGTTATTGAAAATAATACTATTTCAAGATTAAAAGAATTAAAAGAAATAAACGAATTAGAATCGACTGAGTTTAACAGAGGCTTATTTGGTCAAATGTTAGCTCAAATAACAAGAAAAGATTATGAAGTTAATCAGTTGATAGTTTATAAAGATTTAATTGACCGTGACCAAAGGTTAAGTATTACTGGTCCTTATGTTACTAAAATAATATTAATATTTATAGCAATTGTTGTCTTTTTAGTAATCCACGGCACGACTTATGATTATGCTAATAGAAAAGGTTATGAAGGATTAGGATATTCTCTTATTTCACTAATTCCACTTGGTGGATTCCTATACTTTTATAAACTACCAAAAAGAAGAAATGTATCAAAAGAAGGATTTAGACAAATATATAGACCAAAAGAGATATTTGCTAAATTTATAATATATGCACAAATTGTATTTGTCGCAGTTATTGTGATTGTTCCAATTATTTATATATTTGGAATGGCATTTTCTGATTTAAAATCAGATATTCCAGAAAAAATCTGGCCAGACAAACCTAACTTTAACTCATTTGTGTATTTATGGAATGAAACTAAATTTACCACTTGGTGGTTAAATACAGTTTCAATTGCACTTGTTAATATGTTAGTTGGTACAGTATTAATTACTGGTGCCGCTTATGTCTTTGCAAGATATAGTTTCAAAGGTAAAAGAGCAGGACTTCTAGGAATACTAGTACTACAATCATTTCCATCATTTATGGGACTAATTGCCATGTATGTATTATTTTGGAAGTTTGGTTTACTAGGACATTCTATGGCTTTAACTATTTTATATATTGGCGGTGGAATTCCAGGAAACATTTGGCTAATTAAAGGATATATGGATCAAATTCCAAAAGATTTAGATGAATCGGCAATGATTGATGGCGCTAATAAGATTCAAATATTTATGCGCATTATTTTGCCGCTTGCAGTTCCAATTTTAACATTTGTTGCAGTTGGAATGTTTATGGCACCTTGGATGGATTATATGCTTCCAGGGTACTTATTAAACGTACCAAGAGCTGGTGCACCGGTTGACTTTGATATTACATCACAATGGACTCTAGCTGTTGGATTATTTAGATTTATTAATGATGCTACTAAATTAAACTACTCAGCATTCGCTGCAGGAGCATTAATTGTTGGTATTCCAATAACGGTATTATATATGTTCTTCCAAAAATACTTAATTGAAGGTATTATGGCAGGGGCTACAAAAGGATAAGAGCACTTATAAATATTAAAATATCGTCATTTTTTGGCGATATTTTTTTATTGATATGTTAATATCAATAGATAAGTAATAAAATTAGTAAATATAACTAAAATAGGCTATAATTAAAGATGAACGGGAGTGATTAAATGGCTAGAAATACTAATATTAATTGGCGAAAGAAAATGATTTATCAAGTCTTTCCTAGACAATATTCTGCTGAAGCTAATTTTGAGGGAGTAATTAAAGATTTACCGAGAATTAAAGCCTTAGGAACCGATATTTTATATTTACTACCAATTCATGTAATTGGGAAAAAAGATCGTAAAGGAAATGTTGGATCTCCATACTCAATTTATGATTATTATTCAGTCAATCCTGAATATGGTACTTTAGAAGATTTTAAAAAATTAGTAAATAGAGCTCATGAAAAAGAGATGTTAGTAATGATTGATATTGTTATTAATCATACATCAAGAGACTCAGTTTTAACTAAAAATCATCCTGATTGGTTTTATAAAAAAGAAGATGGCACATTTGCCAACCGAGTTGGTGATTGGTCAGATATTACTGACTTAGATTTTTCCAATAGAGAAGTTTGGGATTATTTAATTGATGTTTTAGTTTACTGGGCAAAAATTGTTGACGCTTTCCGTTGTGATGTTGCACCGCTTGTACCAATTGAATTTTGGGAAGAAGCAAAACAAGCAGTTAACAAAGTAAATCCTAACTTATTTTGGGTTTCTGAATCAGTACATCCCGGATTTATTAAACATATTAGAGATTTATTAGGTTTTGATGCTCATAGTGACTCTGAGATCTATCAAGTGTTTGATGCATTATATGACTATGATATTGATGAATATTTTAGGGCTTATGTTGAAAATAGAGGAACATTAGAAAAATGGTTAAGTGAAGTTGAAAGACAAGAAATGATCTATCCTAAAAATTACATCAAATTAAGACATTTGGAAAATCATGATCAAAATCGAATTGCTAGTTATTTTGATGACTGTAATAAACTTATTAATCTTACTGCATTAAACTTCTTTTTAAGAGGAATGCCATTTGTATATGCAGGTCAAGAGTTTTTAAATGATAATAGACCAGATCTGTTTGAATACGATCCTGTTGATTTTGAAACTGGATTTAATATCTCACCATTAATTGCAAGATTTGCAAAAATTCATGAAGATGAGTTAATCACTTCAGGTAAGTTGTTTTTCTTAGAAATTAAAGAAAATCCAATTATTAAATATGAAAACCAAACATACGCTATCATTGGATTTTTTAAATTAGGTAGCAAAAACACAGTTAATTCATATTTAAAAGATGGAATTTATCAAAATTTAATTGACGATAGCAATATTGTAGTTAAAGATGGCAAATTAGAATTAAATTCTGATCCAATTATTATTAAGGTAGGCATTGAAGCTATAAAATGAGAGCATTTATTGAAAAATATAACTTAATTAAAATTGTTTCAAGTGAAAATATATATAAAGTAAGTATGAAAGGCTTTCGCGGAGTATTAAGAAGAACTGATAACCGCGTTAGCTATTTTGAGTTAGATAAAGATCTTGATTTACACGAAGATTACTTACTTTTTGTTAATGACTATGCAATACCTACTGAAATAGGTTTAGTTACTCAAACTGAAGAGTTTGACCAAAAAAATCAATATGATGGTCCACTAGGAAGTATTTATCGTAAAGATTATACTGATTTTTATGTGTGGTCACCGGTAAGTAAAGAAATAAAGCTTAACCTTGATGGCACATCTTATGAAATGTCTAAAAATAATGGAGTTTGGCATATAAGAATTCCTGGAGATAACCATTTAAAGCCATATTACTATGAAGTTAGAAATTTAACATACTTTGAAAAAGTATTAGATCCATATGCTAAAGCGGGAACTAATGATTTTAGTTATGTATTAAATCCAAGACGACTATCAAGAGTTAGTCCATCACCAATTAAAACAAGTGATAAAACCAAAGCAATCATTTATGAAGGTCATATTAGAGATATGACAATGACTTTGGATGTAGAAAACAAAGGATTATTTGTTGGTTTAACAGAACGCTCTAAATTACTAGACGGTTCAGTTATTGAATATGTTAAAAACTTAGGTATTACTCACTTACAATTATTACCGGTTACTGACTTTTTAGGTGTTGATGACATTAATAAAGACAAACTATATAACTGGGGATACAATCCACATCAGTTATTTTTACTTGACGGCTGGTACTCAAAAGATTCAGAAGATCCAATTTTAAGAATTAATGAATTTATTAAACTTATTAATCATGCACATAATTTAGGAATTGGAATTAACTTAGATGTCGTTTATAATCATGTTTATGATTATGTTAACTTTAGTATACAAA
>CAZRJV010000098.1:0-3755 GCA_964600625.1 uncultured Acholeplasmataceae bacterium | reverse complement strand
TTTAGTATGATGTTATTCATAATATAAAAGCTTTAATAGGAAATTACTATTGGCAAAAAGAGTAGTTTGTTATAACAAATTATGGTATAATATATATATAACTATAATTATTCTGTTAAAATAATGATTTTAGGATGAGGTGAAGTTTATGCATGATGATGGATCAATTGCAAGACTGTTAGTTTCGCAGGTTTTTGCCACATTATTTTTGTATGTTTTAGTTCCCTTAAAAAAACCTGTAAAGAGAAATTTGATTTTAATTATAACGGGGGCATTATTAATTACAATTTTTAATGCATTAATCATTTATTATATGGGTATTACTTTTTATATTAGATTTTACTTCGTTTCACTAGTTTTACCTTATTTTATTTTATTCTATTTTTTTGCAGTTTATAAGAAAGGCAAACTTATTTTTGCTCTACTATCATCACAAGTAATAGTCAATGCAGCAATAATAAATGGTCTGTTGGCTTCATATGTCTTCTATAAGGAAAACAACCCTGTGATTGATACAATTTTTAGAGTTATAACTTTTATTTTGTTTATCCCTATACTATATAAATGGATTAGACCGATATACTTAAAAATGGCTGAATCTCTTAATAAGGGGTGGTGGGTATTAAACTCATCAATGGTAGTTTCATATGCATTATCTTATCTAATACTGTTTGTTCCAACAACAGTATTCGAAAGACCTATTTATTTTTATCATGCATACACTGGAATATTTTTGTCACTTCTTGTTTATGCTATTATTTTCTTTTTGTTTATTGAAATTAAAACAAAGATCGATATAGAAATAGATAAACAAAAGTTATCACAAGAGTTCTCGGCTTTATCTACCCAGTCAGAAATAATTACTACTATAGCTTTTAAAGATGTATTAACAGGTATTAATAATCGATATTCTTTATTCAGACAAATAGATTTATATATTGAAAACAATAAAAAGTTCTTGCTGGTTTTTATTGATTTAGATAATCTAAAAGAAATTAATGACACATATAGCCATGCTAAAGGTGATTTGTATCTAAAAAGATTTGCTAGTGCATTAGAGCATACAATTAGTGACCATGGTAAAGTTTATCGATTCGCTGGTGATGAGTTTGTTTGTTTACTAAACTCAAATTGTGATTCTTTCGATGTAGAAGTGTTTAGAGATAAAGTTATTTCTCATATGGAATGGGACTTACCATTCTTAGGTTTTAGTTTAGGTGTTTCATGTTTTCCAAATGATGGCCTTAGTGCTGATCACATAATTAATTTGGCTGATGAAGCAATGTATGTTGAGAAAAAGGCGAAGAATTATCGAAGATAATTTGTAGAACAACAAAATGGAATTTTATAGTTTTTATGTTATAATATTATAAGAATTAAGAAAGGAATTAGTATAAAACAAATCTATTATTAATTGTGTTTTATATTAGAAGTAATCTCTATGAGTTTATATCAAATAAAAGTAGAAGATATCAACAATAATGTCGTTGAGCTTGAGAAGTTCAAAGGTAAAGTTCTATTGATTGTTAATACAGCAACTAAATGTTTCTTTACACCTCAGTATGAAGGCCTGCAATGGTTATATGATAAATATAACAAGTTAGGGTTTGAGTTGTTAGATTTTCCTTGTAATCAGTTTGGCAAAGATGCACCAGGATCAATTGAGGAAATTGATAAGTTTTGTGTTGATAAATTTGAAACAACATTCCCAAGGTTTTTAAAGATTAATGTAAATGGTGATGATGAATCAATTTTATATACTTATTTAAAACGTCACGAAAAAGGTTTCTTGAATAAGAAAATCAAATGGAATTTCACTAAGTTTTTAGTGGATCAAGAAGGTAGAGTAATTAAAAGATATTCCCCATTAGTCAAACCGAAAAAAATAGCAATAGATATTGAAAGATTATTAAATAGAAAGCAGGGCGAGTAATTATGTTTTTAGCAACTAAAGAACTAAAATATACTAAAGCTAAATTTGCTTTGATAATTGCTGTGATTGTTTTAGTAAGTTATTTGGTTTATTTTTTGACTTCACTTGCTTATGGACTTGCTTCCTCATATACTAATGCAGTTGAAAAATGGGAAGCAGATGAGATTATTATTACTGTTGAATCTAATGATAGTATGATGATGTCTTATTTAAGTCAGGCTGATTTTGATGATGTTAATACAGATGGTTCTAAAGCTAAATTAGGCTTGTTTCCAGCAGTTATAAATAACCCTTTATCAACTAATCTTTTAGATTCTAGAATTGATGTTTATTTTTTTGGAATTGAGGATAGTTTTTTAATGCCTAATGAGGTTAAAAATCTTACCTTAAGTGGAAATAAAGTTGTTGTAGATGAAGAACTTCAAAAAGAGGGATATAAAATAGGTGATTCTTTTGGAGTTACTGGAAGTGATGCAACTTATGAGATAATTGGATTTTCATCAAAAACTACGTATCAAACAGCACCAGTTGTATATATGAGCTTGTCTACTTGGCAAGAATATAGATATGGTACTAATAATACACCTGATTTATTTAGTGGGATTATTGTTCAAGGTTCAACAAGTAGTTTACCAACTAAACTTTTGACTTATACCACTGAAGATTATATTGCTACTTTACCTGGATATTCAGCTCAAGTTTTGACTTTTTCTACAATGATTGTTTTCTTAATTATAATTGTTGCATTTGTTTTAGGTATTTTTATATATGTACTTACTATCCAAAAAACTAGCATGTTTGGAGTAATGAAAGCTCAAGGTATATCTAATGGATATATTGCTGGATCAGTAATTGTTCAAACTTTCATTTTGGTATTAATAGGAATTATCATAGGGTTAATACTTACAATTATAACGGGTATATTCTTAGGTGATGTTATTCCATTTGCAATAAATTATTTGTTCTACATTGTCATAACAGCTGCATTTTTCTTATTTGCTTTATTTGGTGCAATGTTCTCAGTAAGGGCAGTTTTAAAAATTGATCCATTACGTGCAATAGGAGGCTAGTATGAAAGTATTAATAGAAATGAATAATGTTAGTAAAGACTTTTTACAGGGTGATAATGTTATTAATGCATTGAAAACTACGAATTTTAAAGCATATGAAGGAGAATTAATAGCAATTGTCGGACCTTCAGGTTCTGGAAAATCAACTTTTTTAACAATATTAGGGGGACTCCAAAAACCAACAACTGGGAAAGTATTATTGAATGGTGAACCATTTAGTGAACTTGAAATAAAAGAAAAGTCAAAGATAAGATTAGAAAAAATTGGCTTTATTCTTCAAGCTTCAAATTTAATCCCCTTTTTAACAGTTAGAGAACAAATGGTTTTATATAATAAAATTAATAAAAGCAAAGTTCAAAATGAATGGATAGACGATTTGTTTAATAAATTAGGTATAGATAAGTTGGCGAATAAATATCCTAATGAGTTAAGTGGTGGTGAGCGTCAAAGAGTAGCTATTGCTAAAGCACTATATCACCAACCAAATGTAATATTTGCTGATGAGCCAACTGCAAGTTTAGATACTAAGAAGGCTTACGATGTTGTTAAACTACTAGCTAAAGAAACAAAAGAACAAAACAAAGCTACTATTATGGTAACTCACGATGAAAGAATGCTTGAGTTTTGTGATCGTGTTTATGTTATTGTCGATGGAATTCTTTCGGAAAGAAAGTAATACTATAAATAAAACACCAACAAAATGTTGGTGTTTTATTTTACCTTATAATAATTATTGGATGTATTTATAAAAT
>CAZRJV010000097.1:0-3852 GCA_964600625.1 uncultured Acholeplasmataceae bacterium | reverse complement strand
CTAAAGGGGTTAAAAAGGGATTTAAATCGCGTAAAACACATTCTACACTGGCATAAAAACTTTTTAAGTCAATGCATAGAATTTGTCTTTCCATTTTTAAAATCCCCTTTCTTAGTATGCCTATTATATCAAGTTTTTTAGTAAAAAAAAGACCAATTATAATGAAACTAATTAGTCTATTTTTCATTTAAAATGTTTTGTTTTTAAAGACCGAACGAACAACCCCAAATCCGGTATTTAGTCTAATTGTAAAATTTAATTAGCTAAAATTAATGCTGATACCAAAGGAAGTCAGGATTGCAATTACTGCGATTACAATAAAAAAAATTCGCCAAAACTTTCCTAAACCTTTTGCATATTGCCAGCCTAACCAAATCACTACCAAAACTAAAATTATATTAGCGATTGATGTAAAAATATTTAGGTTAACATCCGTATTTACAAGGCCTAAAACAATTTGTAGCGTCCAAACAATTGCACTAACTACAAGTGCTAGAAATGCCAACATACTAGCTAATCTGCTTTGATTTTTATTCATAATTATATTTCCCCCTTTTTTATTTTAATTATATCAAATAAACAATAAAATAAATATACTTTAGCACTTTATGTTTTTTATTAATAAAATTGTAAAAAAATAACGGGTTTTTTTTACCCGTTACGATAGTCCATTTTAATTATTAATGGTCCTCATGATCATCATCTTCACCAATATCAAATGTAACAATATGCTCTTTTCGACGTTCAGGAAATAAAATATAAAATACTGGAATTACCATAAAGATAATCCAACCTGGGTGCCATAATTCCCAGATAAAACCCATTAATAAATAAATTCCAACCACAATAAGTGGAAACAGCCCTCTTATTGCGCTTCGTGGTTTCAATAATGCTGGCATTAAAGGAATTAAGATAAATATTACCCAGCCAGGATGCCATAAATCAAACTCAAAGCCCATTATTAAATAAGCCATTGTCACTAAAATCGGGGTCGCTGCAATAAAGCGGTTTGTAAATGTATCATATTTTGACTTTTTTCTAACCATGTCATTAATCCTCCAAATTATAAATAGTTTAACATAAAACAAAACAAATTTGTACAGTAGTAATTAGATTAACTCAATATAGTCTTTAAATGCGTTCATTTGGTTTAAGGTTTTCTTTTTAAATTCTTCCTTGTTGATAGGCTTGTTTTCAGGAAAAACAAATAAAACATCCATCTTCCAAATGGTTGAACCATTAGTTTCAGTAAAAAAATCTTTACATTCGTTTTTTACTGTTCCTAAAGTATATTGGCGAGTAATTGAGGTTGGTAAATTGTTGTTTAAGATAACCTCGACCATTTTCACTGTTTCATCTTGATGTTTATAGTAAAGTTCAGTAACCGCCCCTTCTAAAGGTGGTTTACCTTCAAGATGAACATGGTGATCTAATATAGGAACACCATAAAAACGCATTTGATGGTAATCAAACATAATCCTAATTACATCATCAATAGGTTTGTTAATGGTGATTTCAACTTCGTAAGTAATTCTCATTTTTCTGGTAATGGAATCGCATCAAAACGAATGCCAACGGTCTCATCAACTTTCATAGAAAAAATGATCCCCCTTGCCTCAGTTGTTACGCCATATTTTTGATTGATTGCCTTCATTAAATCATGTTTTTGAGATTCAAGACAAACAATCATTAAAATATCTTTTTCAGGGTGTATTGTAATTCCAAAAAATTTTTGTTTTTCCGTTGAAAGTGAACTACGTCCATGTAGGATAGTTCCCCCTCTTGCACCGGCACGTCTAGCCTCATCCATGGCTTGATAAGCATATCCGTTATTACAAATATAAACGATTAAGGCTTTATCTTTCATTTTCTATTACCTCATTTCCCATTAAATGTTTAAATGCTAAGCGATTCATTGAAGTTAAACTAACTGTATACGCAATACCGTGATGTTTTTGATCTAATTCAAAATGATTATTCAGTAAATCTAAAACCGTCTTTTCATCTATATCATCAATTAGTGAAAATATAATATCTTTTTTTGTGTCCGCAAGTGAGAAATATTCTAACATTTTACTTGAAGCCGTTCCTTGACCTAAAAAGATAATTGAAAAATCAACCTTACACTGGCTAATAAGGGACGTTACTTCCTCGCCTTTTCCTCTTTGGACAATTGTTACTAATAGTTTCATAACTCACCTCTATTATATATCAATAATATCATCGATATCTACCTCAATATCAACATATTCTTTAGATTTATATTTATAAATTAAACCGATAATTTGAATAGTGATTAATGGACTCATTGCCACAAAAGCTACCAGCCCAAATGCGTCTGTTAAGACATTTGCCCCAGGGATAGTTGAAGCGGCGCCTAAAGCAAATGGCATTAAAAATGCACTGGTCATTGCCACACTTACGGCACCACCCGAGTCAAACGCAATACTAGAAAATAGAACTGGTGTTTTATAGGACAAGATAATCGCAATAATATAGCCTGGTACTATAAACCACCAAATCGAAATACCTGTTAAAACTCTAATCATTGCGAGCCCAATTGCAATTGAGACTCCAGCAGCTAAGCCAATCATCATCATTCGTCTCGTTACTGTGCCTGCAGAAACTTCTTCAACTTGTTTATTTAAAGCAATCACACTAGGTTCAGCTGAAACAATAAGTAAGCCAAACACCAAACCAAGGACAACCAAAATCCAATTATAGTCAGTGGCTCCAAAATAAGCTCCTATATAATTACCTATGTTCGCAAAACCCGAATTTGCCCCCGATAAAAATAACACCAAGCCGACATAAGTATAAACAAAGGCAATTAATATTTTAATAACACGTTTTTTATCAAATTTAAGATCTATAATTTGAAATACAATAAAAAATATAATAAATGGATATATTGCTATTACCATCTGCCATACATATTGTTTCAAATAATCAACTAAACCCATTGGATTTGACCCTGTAACAATCTGATTTGGATCGATCTCTACAAATAACCCAAGGATTAATACAGCTAATATTAGGCCGACAGAAGCGATTCCTACTAATCCAAATGAATCAGTATCTTTGGATTTATCTCCTCTAGTTTTAGACAACCCATAAGCCAATCCAATGATAAAAGGTACCGCCATTAATCCAGTGGTAACACCACCTGAATCAAAGGCTAGGGGAATAAATTCTGGATTTCTTATGTTCACTAAGGCAGCAACAATAAATGTAGTGATATACAAAATCATAAATAGAGTCCTTAGTTTTATACCAAACAATATTCTTAGTAATCCCACTACTAAAAATATTCCAACACCGATAGCAATGGTTAAAATCAGTACCATTTCGCTTAAAACGTTTTTCAATTGATTACCCAATACCCATAATGCTGGTTCAGCAATCGTAATTAAGAATCCCACTAAAAACGCGACGATAATAAATATGATAATATTTCGCTTTTTAATCATATATTTCCCAATATCCTGAGCAATAACACCTGTTGATTCAAAAGCACCTAATTGAAATAGAGCTAATCCAATGGCTAATAATACCGCACTAACAACAAACATCAGCATTGTCTCTAAATCTACCCCAATAAAAGGGACAATCATAAGGATAACCGAAGTAACCGGAAGAACAGAAATGATCGAATCTTTCAATAAGTTTAAAAATGTTTTAAACATATGTTCCTCCTTATTAATTTATTTTATTGATTATAGTTTATAGGAAAACATCTTTTTTTACAAGAATACGACCACAATTAATAAAAATTCCCAATATATTTTTACATGAAAAAATAAAAAAACTCCTTTCGGAGTTTTATTTATCTATTTCCTTTTTTTTACCATT
>CAZRJV010000096.1:0-3932 GCA_964600625.1 uncultured Acholeplasmataceae bacterium | reverse complement strand
CTGAAAATAATGGCTTTGTAAATAAAAACTATGAAATTATACCTTATAATGGTTCACAAGAGCATAAAAACTTAATAATTGGTGATACTCTCCAAATTATAGAAAATGTTATTCTATTTAGTCTTGCTAATTATTTTCTTAGATTTTCAACCGAGTATAAAAAATTAAAAACTAATAATGAACCCTTCGATAATGACTGGTATGAATATGTCGAGTTTGGTTCAACTAACCAACTTACTATATTTTTCCAAAGAAACGGACTAACGAGAGAAACAGCGGATTACATTCGTAGACATCAAGAATATGTTATTTACACTCAACAGGGTTATAAATTGAAGAAATCACTTCTTAATTGTGGAAAGAGATCTGTGGAGGATGAAATCGCAGATATATTATTTAACGTTCCAGAATTATTTATTAATGAATAAAAAAAGCGACTCAACTCAATTTCAGAGCTGGGTCGCTTTTTTGTTTATCTATCTAAATCGAAATTTCACTATGCTTCATCACCTAAAAGTTCTTTAATGTCAGCTAGTATTTAATATGCTGATTCTGGAGCAATATTAAAAAATTCGCGTCCTTTATTAATTCTTAGATCTGAAATTCTATCAATACTTATGTGGATCATTCTTTCTGCTTCATTAAATTTTTCAGTTTGTAGAGTCGCATAAATTTCATACGGTAGTGGTACAGCTGTATTGTATAACTCTCTACCTCTTACTTCTGGTAACCTGCTACTTTTACCCAATTTTAACCCAATCATCTCTAATACTCGCATTAGTTAAAACATAAACATAACCTTTAATAATTATGACGATCTCCTTTATTTGTTTGTAAACAGTAGTTCAGTTTGTTCTAATATCAATTTAATAGATTCATCATAGTTATTAGGGTTTAATGGATCATCCGGTGGATAGTTATATTTCTTTAGTAAAATTCTAATTTGAAATCTAATATCAGCTCTGACTGTTTCTCTGATATTCCAATCAACCGTTGTACTTGATTTGATTTTATTAGTTAACTCTTTTGCTATTTCTTTTAATATATCAGTTCCCATGACATCTTTAGCTGTAATATTGGATGATAAGGCTTCATAGAATGCATACTCTTCATCTGATAATCCGGTTTCTTTACCTTCTTCTGTTGCTTTGGTAATTTCTTTAGCTAAAGAAATCAATTCTTGAATAATTACAGTTGATTCAACTAACCTATTTTGATACTTTCTAAGTGATTCTTCTAACATCTCTGAAAATAGTCTAGATCTTACTATTGTCTTTTTAGAAAACCCTCTTAATTTTCCTTGAATTAACCTTTTGAGCATTTCTACAGCAACATTCTTGTGTTTCATATTTTTAAATTCTTCTAGGAATTCATCAGATAATATAGAGATATCCGGTTTGTCTGCACCGATTTCTGCCATTATATCAATCACTTCATCTGATTTAAGAGATTTTGAAATTAACTGATTCAATTCGTGATCTAATTGGTCAACAGTTTTCTTTTTCGAATCATCTGTAGAAAGTTTTATAATGCCTGCACGGACTGTTTTATAAAAACTAATTTCAACATTTAGTTTTTCTGCTTCTTCAGTTGTTGAACATAAAGAGTATGCTTTAGACAACTCAGAAACAAGTTTTAAATAATCCTTTTTTCTTTCTTCCCTTAATCCTATGATATAGTCAATAGTCTCCATAATAGCTTGAAGTTTATCTGAATTTGTACCACTGAAATATTTTGAATAATCATGATGATGTAACATTTCTCTTATCACATCAATTTTTTCTATCATTAATGAAACTGCAACCTCGGTATCAAGTCCTGTTTCATTTCTATCATCATCTGTATACTCTGATAAGGCCTTTTTAAGGTTATCTGCAATACCAATATAGTCTACAATTAAACCACCCTGTTTTTCTCTAAAAACACGGTTTACTCTTGCTATAGCTTGCATTAGGTTATGACCTTGCATTGGTTTATCTATATACATGGTATGCATGCTTGGCACATCAAATCCTGTTAACCACATATCTCTAACAATAACAATTTCAAGCTCATCGTTATTATCTTTCATTCTGCGGGAAAGTGTTTCTCTTGTTTGTTTTGTTCCAGTATGTTTTTGCCATTCTAGCGGGTCGCTTGAATTTCCAGTCATTACGATCTTTATTTTACCTTTTAATAAATCATCAGAATGCCATTCTGGTTTTATTTTAATAATCTCATTATAAAGCTCAACTGCAATTCTTCTACTCATCGCAACTACCATTGCTTTACCAACTGGTGTTTCCATTGAAGTTTGTCTGTTTTCAAAGTGAGTTACAATATCATTGGCAATATTTCTGATTCGATCTTGACTACCTACTATTTTTTCTAACCTTGCCCATTTACGCTTTAAGGATTCTTGTTGGACTTCTTCTTGGTATTCAGTGATCTCTTCATAATCATCATCGATGTTGAAGTAATCATCAGTAAAATCAATTTTAGCAATTCTACTTTCATAATAAATTCTAACAGTATTACCATCAGCTACTGATTGTGCCATATCATATACAGCAATATAATCACCAAAGACGGCTCTTGTATTTTTATCAGCTGATTCTATTGGTGTCCCAGTAAAACCGATGTATGAAGCATTAGGCAATGAATCACGCATGTATTTAGCATATCCATACTTTTCTGATGCACTATTATTATCAGTAACAATTTTAGCACTAAAGCCGTACTGGCTTCTATGTGCTTCATCAACAATCACAATAACATTACTTCTATTTGTTAATGGTTCGCTTAATGAGGCTTCAGTAAATTTTTGAATAGTGGTAAAGATAATTCCACCAGAAGTTCTTTTGTTTAATTCTTGTTTTAAGTGTTCTCTTGATTCTACTTGAATTGGATTTGTTCTAAGTAGTTCACTCGATTTAGCAAAGGTTAAATACAGTTGATCATCTAAATCGTTTCTATCTGTTATAACCACAATTGTCGGATTAGATAATTCTTTAGAAGTTATCATTTTAGCAGCATAAAAAACCATCGATAGTGATTTACCACTACCTTGAGTATGCCAAATAACTCCAATTCTTTTATCACCATCATCACTTGTAGCATCTAAGCTAGAGGTAACTGCAGTATTAACTGCATGATACTGGTGATACCCTGCTAATATTTTTGTATATTCATGGTTGTTATCTTGAAACAATATAAAGTTTTTAATAATATCTAAAAGACGTTTTTTATTAAACATACCTTTTATAACTACTTCTAATTGGGGTATAGATGTCGGTGCTAATTTTTCACCATCCAACGTACGCCATGTCATGTACCAATCTTTACTTGATGTAATCGTTCCTACTTTAGCATGTAGCCCATCACTTATTACATTTAATGAATTATATATAAATAATGACGGTACTTGTTCTTGGTATGTTTTGATTTGATTGTATGCAGCATCAATAGTAATATTTTCATCTGATGCTGTTTTAAGTTCAAATACTGAAATTGGAATACCATTAACAAAAACAACAATGTCAGGTCGTTTCTCATATTGTGTGTCAATAACTGTATATTGATTCACAGCATAAAAATCATTGTTATTAATATTATCAAAATCAATAACCTTAACTAAACCATGTTTATTGTCGCCATTTTTATCTTTATATCTAACACTAACGCCATCTGTTAGCATCTTTTGAAATGCTTTATTATTTTCAATTAAAGATACATGCTTAGATATTAATATTTCTCTTAAAGCATCTTTAATTGCAGACTTAGGTAAGTCTTTATTTATAAGATATAAAGACTCTTCTAATTTATCTTTAATTATGACATCATAATAAGATTCCCTTAAAGAATTATCGCCACCAGGACTAATATTTGGTCCATACTCAGTACCATAGCCTAGTTCTTCTAACCATTCTAAGGCTGCTTCTTCACTATTGGAC
>CAZRJV010000095.1:0-3983 GCA_964600625.1 uncultured Acholeplasmataceae bacterium | reverse complement strand
CTTACGACGCCGTGTTTTAGTTTGTTTACTAGACTCTGGTGTTGCGGTAAGTTGTAAGTCTTCTTTTAAAAAGTTTAAGCTAAAAGCTCCTAAGTCAACTAAATAGTCATCTCCTTTAATTTCAATGATTTTACCGGTTTGTTGATAAGTTAGAATAAAAACATAATCGCCGACTTTAAAGTCATAATCGCTAATAATCGGTTTTGGTTGATCAGGGCGACGAATTTTTGTTTTTACTTCAGCTTCTTCTTTTGCTGATAGTGATTGTCGTTTTTTAAGGTCTTTAATTATCTTTTGGATTTCTAATTGTTTTTGATTCCAAACTTGAGTCTCTTGATCGATAATTTCTTTTAAAACTCGAGCTTGTTCTTTTTGATTTTTTTCTAATAATTCATCATATTTTTTAATTTTTTCATTTAATTCAACAATTTTTAATTGATGATCACGCTCAGTTTTAGCTAGTTCTTGTTCTTTATGTGATAGTTTTTCTAAAATTTTAGCAACATCAGTCTGTCTTCCTTGAACATTTGATTGAGCGTTTTTAATAATTTTAGGTTTTAATCCTAACCGATTAGCAATTAAGATTGCATTTGATGATCCAGTTAGTCCAATTTGCAGATGATATTTAGGTTCTAGTGTTTTCTCATCAAATGCAACACTAGCGGTAATAATGTCGCTTGTTTCAAATGCATACACTTTTAACTCTGAATAGTGAGTTGTGACGACTAGATTAGGTTGATATTCTCTTAAATAGTCTAAAATTGCAATTGCTAAACTTGTTCCTTCAATCGGGTCAGTTCCACTACCTAACTCATCAATTAAGACTAAATCATCTTTTGAAACATTGTCGATAATTGTTTTTATTTTAGCGATATGTGAAGAGAACGTTGAAAGTGATTGTTCTAGTGATTGCTCATCACCAATATCTGCGTATATGTTTTTAAAAATACTAATTTCTGATAAGTCATCAGATGGAATTAATAAGCCTGATTGAGCCATTAAAGTTAGTAGTCCAACTGTTTTAAGAGCGACTGTTTTACCACCAGTATTTGGTCCCGTAATAATCATTGTTGGAGCTTTTTTATCTAAGTAAAAGTTGATTGGAACAATTTTATTTGGATCAATTAATGGATGTCTTGCTTTAATTAGATTAATCGTTCCTTCGTCGTTTAATTTAGGAATTATACCGTCAATAATGTGAGCATAATTTGCTTTTGCATATATTAAATCTAGTTCATTAAAAATATCTAAATTAGATTTGATTGATTCAACATGAATCGTTAAGTTTTTGGATACATTAGCTAATATCTTTTGAATTTCTTGGTTTTCTTCAACTCTTAATATTTCCACTTCAGCCATTATTGAACGGATTTCATCCGGTTCAATATAAACAGTTTGACCACTAGATGAAATATCGTGAATAACACCTTTAATTTTATTTTTATATGAGGAGTTAAAACATAAACAATAACGATCATTACGGGTGACAATCACACGTTCATTTAAAAAGTTAGCATATTTTATTAAAAGTTTATCTAATCTTTGATTAATATTTGATATTTTTGAGTTAATTTGACGTCTAATTCGATGTAAAACTGGGGTAGCATCATCATAGATTACACCGTCATCATCGATTGTTTGGTTAAGTAGTTCGTGCATCTCTTCGTTAATAGTAATATTATTAAAATACTTTAATAAAGAAGGAACTTCTATTTTTAGTTTAGTTAAATGATTAAAATAGTTAACTAAGCTAGTTTCTTCTTGAAAAAAGACTTTAATTAAAACTAGTTCATTAACTGATAAAACTGATCCTATTTCTAATCTTTTAACTTGAGAAATAATATCGTATCTTGGGTCTAAAGAAATGCTAGAAGTCCTTCTCATTGCTTTTAAGGCATCATCGACTTCATGAAGCTTTTCTTCAATTAAATTTTTGTTAATTAGAATTGGTAAACTTAAAATATGCTCTTGGATTCGCTTTGAGACAGCAAATGGAGCAACTAAGTTTAAAATTTTATCAAATTCTAATGTTTTTATTGCAAAGTTCATTTTTACTCCTTTAAATTTAGGCTCAAATATGATATAATAATAATTAGGAAGTGGGGATAATAATGAAGTATTTTTCCATTAATTTGAATCAAGAAAATCTTCATCGGCTACTATTAGCATACCAAGATTTTATTGTTGATAATAATATTGAGCATGCTCTATTTAGAGCGATTCATGATAATGTAGAAATTATCGCATATAAATCAGGAACTGTTTTATTAAAAGGCCCAGATGTATCTGATGAGATCATCTTAATTAAAGATGGCCTAGGAATTAAAGATTATGAAGCTATCGGCAGTGACGAAGTTGGCACTGGCGATGTTTTTGGCCCTATAATCGTTTGTAGTGCGCTTGTTACACTAGATGATATCACTTTTTTAGAAGATCTAAATATTCGTGATTCAAAGAAAATGAGTACGCGTGAAATTATTAAATTAGGACCACTTTTAGCAAAGAGATTAAATCATTCACTAATGATTTTAACTCCTGCTAAATACAATCAAATTTCAAAACGTCCTGGTTATAATTTAAATAAAATTAAAGCACTTCTTCATAATCAAGCGATATTAAAAACTAGTATGAAATATGATTTACCAGTTCCAGTAATTTTAGATAAGTTCTGCTCAGAAAGCAATTACTATAATTATTTACGCGAAGAGGAAATTGTATATCGTGATATTAATTTCCATGAAAAAGCGGAAAATTATCACTATAGTGTTGCTGCTGCGGCGATAATTGCTAGATTTGCATTTATTGTTGAATTTTCTAAATATCGTAAAGCTTTAGGATTTACGCTTCCTAAAGGCGCGGGTCCAAAGGTTGATGAAGCTTTAGAACGAATTTTAGAAGAGCATGGTGTTGATACCTTAAAACAATACGCAAAACTTAATTACCGGAATGTATCTCGTCTATTAGGCGACGATTAATTAACTCATTTATAAACTCAATTGGAGGCTCAACTGATAAGTTGAGTCTCTTTTTTGTTATTGGGTGTGTAAATGATAGTTCTGCTGCGTGCAAGAATGGGCCAGTTTTACCATATACTTTTTTAGGGCCATAAATTGGATCTCCTAAAATTGGATGATAAATTGATTTTAGGTGAACTCTAATTTGATGAGTTCTTCCTGTAATCAAGTTTAATTTAACGTATGAAAAGCCGTTATGCTGGCTTAATACTTCATAATGGGTAATGGCACTTCTACCTGTAGCAGCAGTTGTCATTTGTTGACGCCATTTTTTATGTCTAACAATCGGTTTATCGATTGTTCCACGTAGTTCTTTAAACTCGTTATAACAAATCGCTAAGTAATGTTTTTCAACTTGTCGGTTTTTAAATAGTTTTTGTAACTTATCATGGACTAAATCGTCTTTTGCGATTACTAAAAGTCCTGATGTATCTTTATCTAAACGATGAACAATACCACTTCTTATTGGATCATCTTGGTTAGATAAGTGTTTAAATTGATATAGTAAGCCATTAATTAGTGTTACATCGTAAAAGCTATCGCTTGGGTGAACGATTAAATCTTTAGGTTTATTAATTACAGCTAGATACTCATCTTCATAAACGACTTCTAAGTTTAAGTTAACTGGTTTTAAGTCAAAAGTTTTTTCTTCTGGTTCATATAAAGTGATTATGTCATCAACTTTGATGATGTAATTAGCTTTACAAGGCTTTTGATTAACTAAAACAAGCTCATCTTTAATTAAGTTTTGAATTAAATTTCTAGAGTGTAATGTTTCACTTTGTAAGAAAACATCAATCCTTTGTTGGGCTTGATGGCTCTTGACTTTCCATTCTCTCATAAATGGATCCCGCATCCCTTTCTTTAGCTCGTTTTGGTTCAATAAATATTAAATCGATTGCTAATAGTACAATTCCAACTGTTAGTGCTAAATCGGCAATATTAAACCAAAAATTAGATAAACCAACA
>CAZRJV010000094.1:0-4103 GCA_964600625.1 uncultured Acholeplasmataceae bacterium | reverse complement strand
AGAAAGAAATGAAAAAAATTAAATTATTGGCAGCATTATTGATGCTAGGATTCGTATTAACAGGATGTAGTCTATTTAAAGATAAAGAAAAGACTTACGTTCATAACGAGGTAAGTATTACAGCAGTTGATGGTTTCGTAAAAAACAGTGAAATTATTAATGTTTATTACTACTTACAAAAAGGTAATGAAATAATTATTGTTGCTAAAGTTAACAAAAGCGATGTAGAAGAAACTTTAGGCCAAAGCTTCACAATGGAAGAGTTACTAACCTTTGAAATGGAAGCGAAAGCCCTAGAAGTAGAAATTCAAACAAACACTTTAGATGATAGTGTTATTACTTATGTAGAATATGAAATTTATGATGAAACAAATCAAAATCAATTATCATATTTAGTATCAGTTTATGAAACTGAAGAATATTTTTACTTAGTAAACTTTACAACATTAACTAAAAATTATCCCAAAAAACAATCTAACTATCTTAGTTGGGCCCATTCAGTAGTAATTTCTGAAGAATAATTAGACAAAAAAAGCGACCGAAAGGTCGCTTTTATATTTCAAAGGTCATTAAAATCGGATGATGATCTGATAGATAATGCCCTTTTTGGTGTGATATGATAATTTGAGTCGGAAGATATTTTATCATTTTATTAACAAAAATATAATCAATTTTATTATTGTTATTATCTTTACCGTATTGATGAAAAGTATGTAGGATGTTTGAAGTAGTATCAATTAACGATTGAGTTAGTATTTTTATGGAATTTTCGTTTGGTTTTGCGTTAAAGTCACCGGTTAGTATTAGTGGTTCAATGTCTTTAATTTCATTAATTTGTTGTGAAATTTGTTTAGCTGATTCAAGTCTTGAATTAATACCTTCATGATCAAAGTGGGTATTAAATACATTAAAGTATTTGTTATCAAGAGTTTGTAATCTAACGGACGTAATAATTCTTGGTAAAATTGATTGATCTCCCTTGTAGCGGGTTTTAGGTATTAACGGCGTTGGCGATAACCATCTAGTTTCATGATTAACAATCTTAAATTTATTTTTTTTGATGAAGATGAAATTAGCTTCACCAAAAATTTCATCATCCCGATATTCGCCAACTACATCATATTTTTCAAGTAAAGGAGTAAGTTTTTTATACATTTTTCTTGTAATCTCTTGAAAGCAAATAATATCAAGGTTTAACTTTTCTAATGTGTCTAAAATTAATGGTAGCCTTTTACTAAATCGATGTTTACCATCGGTAATTACATCAATTCTTATATTAAATGTCATTATTGTATATTTCATAGTCGTTATCTCTTAGTAAGGCTTAAGAATTAAGAATCTTTTTTCTTAAATCCTGATATTCTATCTCAGTAATTAATTTATCATCCAACAGCTGTTTTGCTTCTAGCAAAAGTTCTTTTTTACTTGGTTCTTTTGATGTTAAGTTATCATCAATAGATTTCGTAATATTTCCAATCGCTGGCGTGATAACTGCAGCTGATTTAGTTGAAGCTTCGATCATTTCATCATCGGCGTGATCAATTGTTTCGGATTGAACTTTAGACACGAACTTAGCAATTTGTGGGCTAAAGCCCATAAATATAATTGGCAGCGAGAAAACTGTTAAAACCATTCCAGGAATTAGCAATGCTATATTAGGAGAATCCATACTGCTAAATTGGCTTTGAATACGAAAAACAGTAGTTGCTAAAATAATTAATAAAATTCCGATTAATAATTGGACCAGTCCCCATATTTTTAAGATTGTTGTTTTTTTCATTTTACCACTTCCTAATCTATTTTATTATCATAAATATAACACTAATTTACTAGTTTATCAACGACTATTATAAACATTATCATATTATGAAAAAAGCAACTCGAAAGTTGCTTCTTCTTTGAATATTATAACTTTTAATAAATTCTTAATACTGGGAAAACATTAATAATATCGTTAATCAAAATCTTTTAATATTAATTCAATTATTCCTTTAATGTTTTTTCTAATTCATCAACTAAATTTTCAAATCGATTAATAACTGCCATAAATGTTTCTTTATTCGTTAAATCAGCACCAGCTAATTTAGCTTGATTGACAGGAAAATCACTGCCACCAGATTTTAACATCTTTTTATAATTTTCAAATGCATCTTTTTTTCCTGATTTAATATTTTCATAAATTTTTAAAGAAGCACTATATGATGTGGCATATTGATAAACATAAAATGGTGTAGAGAATAAGTGAGGAATATAGGCCCAAATATATTGTTTTCCTTGTTCCTTAGTAATATCTAAGCCATAGTAGTGATCATATAAATGAATCATAATATTTGATAAAACTTCAGCATTAATAGGTTTACCTTCACTAACAAGTTCGTTGGCTTTTAATTCGTATGTAGCAAACAATGTTTGTCTAAAGAAGGTTCCCATGATACCATCAATGGCCGTTTGCAGTAAATTGATTTTTTGTTCTTTAGTCTTGACTTCTTGTAATAGATGATCAAGTAAGATGTGTTCATTAAATGTTGATGCAATTTCTGCTACAAAAATTGTATATCTAGAAATCGGCATCGGTTGGTTTTCATTCGAAAACAATGAATGAGCACTATGACCTGCTTCATGAGCTAAGGTGAAAACGGCATCTAAAGTATTATCATGATTTAATAAGATATGAGGATGATAGCCATATAAAGACATTGAATATCCACCAGTTCGTTTACCATCACGTGGTAACACATCAACGTAGCCATCTTCTAGGGCTTCTTTTTGCTTTTTAACGAACTCACTATCAAGACCCTTAATGGAATCAAAGAAGAGTTTTAAAGAGGTCTTGTAATCGAATTTACGATCATCTTTGGCTAAATGAAGGAAGCGATCGTAAGTATGATATTCATCAAGATTAAGAAACTCTTTTCTTAATTGAATGTATTTTTTTATCGCTGCCGTATTTTCATAAGCAACATCAACTAAATTTCGGTATACTGACTCTGGAATGTTATTGCCAAATAATGCGGCATCAAGTGAAGATTGATAGTTTCTTGATTTGTAAGTTGCAGCTCGTTGTTGTAAGACTAAATTATAAGTAGCGGCGTATGAAGTTTTATTAGTTTCATAACGTTTAAAGACCGCTTCAAAGATCTTACGACGATCATTAGCTGTTTTTGCATTAGTAATTAAACTACGGTAAGTAGAAGGAGTAACTAATAAATTTTCGCCATTGTCTAAAACAATAGTTTCATCTTTAGCATCAATTATCGATAGTGCTTGATAAAGATTACTAGGAATTGAACCAGTTGGTCCAAAATTAGCTAAAATATTTTCTTGTTCCTCTGATAAAACGTGTTTTTGTTGCATAAATAGTTTTTCAAAAACGAAAGTATAAGTTTTTAAAAAATCATCTTGTGATAAAAAATCAAATATTTTATCTTTCCCAAGAGTTATAATTTCCGGGTTTGCCCAAGAAGTAGCTTGTGATAATTGGTTAGCTAAAATCATAATTTGTTGTTTCATGCTAGCTAATTTGACATCTTTTAGGTTTAAATCACTAGCAAGAGAGGCATAACCATATAAACGATAAAATAGTTTGCTTGTTTCTTCTTCGGTTTTCATATAGTTTAAAAAACTATCAAAATTACCAAGTTTCCCTTTAAATGAAGCTAAGGTAGTAATGGTACTTTTAAATTGTTCTAAATCATTGTTCCAGTCAGTTTCATTAGTATAAAACTGATCTAATTTCCATGTTGACATAATATAATCCACCTTTCAATATTACTTGTTATTATAACGTTAAGATAGGGAAATATTCAAACTTAATGATAAAATTACCAAAAAAAAGAGTTAGACTCTTTTATTGTGTTATTTGACGCCTTGACTAAAAGATTCAACAAATATTTTAACTAATTTGGGATCAAATTGAGTTCCACTGCATCGTTTAATTTCTTCAAGTGCTTCTTGATGAGTAAATGGTTTTCGATATGGTCTTTCAGAAATCATCGCATCATAAGCATCAGCAAGTGAAACAATTCTAGCTCTAATCGGAATATCTTCGCCTCTTAGTCCTCTTGGATAGCCTGTGCCATCATATTTTTCATGATGCGATAAAA
>CAZRJV010000093.1:0-4153 GCA_964600625.1 uncultured Acholeplasmataceae bacterium | reverse complement strand
ATCTCCTTAATTTATTTTATTATACCATCATTATAGCTCTTTATTAGTATTATATACTAACTCTAATTACATTTTATTTAATTAAAAATTTAAAAATAGAGTAGCATAAATCAGTGGCTTATTTTTATCTTTTTATGAAATTTTATAATTTTTTTGTTAACTGCGAAAAAATTATTAAAACGTTTGCATGTTAAAAAAGGGTTTGATATACTTGTGGAAATGTAAGTCCTAAAGAATGCGCTTTAAGGTCGAAATAACATGCAAACCGACTGTTTAGGACACTTTAAAGTGTCTTTTTTTAGGGAAATACATTCAAGGGGGAAAAGTAAATGAAAGAAAAAAAAGTAATTGGGTACTTACCTGATGATAAGCCGACTTTAGGCAAATCACTGGTATTTGCTCTACAACAGTTTTTAGTGATGTTGCCAGCTACTGTGTTAGCAGCGATCATCATGAATGGCTTTGGAATAGAAATTTATTCGATTCCAGCAGCAATATTTGCTAGTGGTGTTGCTACTATCGCATTCTTGTTAGTAACAAAATTTAAAATTCCACTGTATTATGGTTCATCATTTTCATATATAGGTGCTGTTGCTATTGTTGTAACTTATGCTGTTGACAACGGACAATCATCAAGCACCGTCTTAGGGTCTGTTTTAATTGCTTCCGTTATTAGCGGATTAATGTCAATTGGAGCGGGCCTTTTAATTAGGCATTTCGGTAAAGATAAAATTGATAAAGTCTTACCTGGTCATATTACGGGGATGATTGCGATGATTATTGGTTTAGTTTTATCGGGAAATGTGATGAGCGGGATTTTAAACATTAATAATCTAACTGGCACGGTTGACTGGTTAAGTGTGTTAGTTTCAATCACTACATTTTTGACAATTGCGATTGCAACTGTAGTGTTAAGAAAAGGATTTATTTCACAAATACCCATTTTAATCGGGGTGGGAGTTGGCGTAGTCTTATCTTATCTTATTTGGGTTCCTACAAGAGGAGACGGTTGGTCGTTTGCAAATATGGGCACTTATTTTGATGGTATTATGAATACCCAAACTGTAGGGATGCTTGATGTTATGCCTTGGGTAACACTTCCTGCGGCCTTTCAATCACCATCTTTAATCTTAGTAGCTATCCTTGCGATATTTCCGATTGCATTTGCCACAATTCCCGAGTCAGCAGCTCATGTTAATCAAGTAGATTTATATGTTAACAATTTATCAACTGAAAAGGGTGGTAAAAATTACCCTATTAAAGATTTGCTTGATGAAAACTTAATTGGTGATGGGGTTGGTGATATTGTCGCGGTCCTATCAGGTGGTCCAGCCGGAACAAATTACGGTGAAAACGTAAGTGCGTCAGCCGTAACCAAAAACTTTTCAAGTTACGTTTTCTTGCTTACTGGTGTTCTAGCTATTATAGTGGGAATATTATTAGAGTTATTTAACTTAGGTAATCTAAGTTTAATCCTAACTAATCCCGTCATTCAAGGGGTATCTCTATACTTGTTTGGGGCAATCGCAGTTCAAGGAATCGCTTTAATGATTGATAAGAAAGTTAATGTCTTTGATCCAAAGGTAATTGCAGTTATAGCCTTTATTGGAATTGTCGGCTTAGGTGTTGATTCAATTCCAATTACTTCAACCTTTGTACTTCCAGGAATTGGGGTTGCGGCATTGGGCGGTATCTTATTAAATTTATTATTAAATTTCTTAGAAAACAAAATAATTACTAAAAAAGAATAAAGAAAAAACGGCGCATATCACAGCATTGATGCGCCGTTATTATATTTAGTAATTATCTTTAATTATTATGTCAAAATGGCCATTAAAACAAAATAGACAATAAATAACACGCTTGAACCATAAATGATTGGATGAACATCTTTAATTTCACCGCGAACTAATTTAATTAATGTATAAGCAATAAAACCAAAAGCAATTCCATCCGCAATACTTGATGTAAAAATCATTCCGGCAATAACTACAAATGAGGTAATTGCTGAAGTCATATCCGACCAATTGATTTCTTTTAGTTGTTGCGCCATTAAAACTCCAACTAATACTAAAGCGCCCAGAGTAACCGAACTGTGTGAAAAGACACTAAAGATTGGGAACAAGGCTAGTGATACTAAGAATAATAAAGCAACTATTACTGTTGAAAACCCAGTTCTAGCTCCCGCTTCGACTCCGGTTGTTGATTCAACATAAGAAGTAATCTCAGGAGTTCCTAACGTTGATGATACAAGCGTTCCGATTGAATCAGCAAGTAAAGCTTTATCTAGATTAGGAAGATTACCTTCTTCATCTTCTAAGTTAGCTGATTTACCGACTGCCACTAACGTGCCAGCGGTATCAAAAATATCAACAAATAATAAAGCAAACACTAAGAATAAGGTTGTCCAGATTGGTTGTGTGAAGACAGTTTTAAACCCTTCAAAAATACCCACAAAAGCAACATCTTTAATATCAGCAAAAGCATCATAGTTAAACGCTCCAAATGATGGCATTTCTCCTACTCCAGCTGCACCTAAAACCAGTCCAACCACAGCTGTTATCACAATTGATATGATAAAAGAAAACTTAGATATTTTGTGTTTAAGCGAATGTATTATAAAGATGATTAAAACACTAAATAAACCTAGTAAAACCGAAGGACTAGTTAAATCACCTAAAGCTAGTTGACCATCCCACACAAAGACCCCCGCTAAACGTAAGCCAACAAAGGCTATAAAAAATCCGATGCCAGCACCTATAGCAGCTTTTAGATCTTTTGGAATTGCTTGTATAAGCATCCGTCTTATCGGTGTCAAAGAAATAATTAAAAATAAAACACCACCAATAAAACTTAGTGCTAACGCTTCTTGCCACGTGTAACCATATTGACCGATAATAACACCAACAAAGAAAGCATTAACCCCCATACCAGGAGCTAGAGCAACTGGCAGATTGGCTAATAAAGCCATTACCATTGAAGCTAGAAACGCTCCTACTACAGTCGCAAAAAAGACACCACCATAAGGAATACCAGCAATTGCTGGATCAGACCATAGGCCTGATGCAATCCCCGGATTCACTACTAAAATATAACTCATCGCTAAGAAAGTAACAATTCCACCGATGATCTCACCACGAAAAGTGGCACCGCGTTCTTCAAACTTGAAAAACTTTTTAATTTTGTTCATTGATTTTCTCCTTTTTCTTTTTTTGTTTGAAAGAGTGCCATAAAAAATAAAAAAAACCATTTAATTCTTGCTGAAGGAATAAAGGGTTTCTATCTACATGACAACTTAAAAAGAAAAGTTGCTCATCGTAGTCGCAATATTTACGGTATTGCGGTAGAAACTCTGGCTACCATATTTAGCCAATTATACGACAAAACTATCAAACACAAAAAAATTATAACACGAAAAAATAGATATTACAAGGCTGTTATATCCCGAAAATATTAAAAAGTTTAAGTAAGCGTTTTCCTCAATCTAAATATTAATATTTGCTTCTTTTTCACACAAATTCATTGTTACTTTTAGAAATGTTTTGAAATTATTAATTACTTCAAATAATAGTATAAAATTGCTTGCGTTCCTAAATCACCCAAACCTTCATCATTTAATTTCTTATAAATTTTTTGAACTGTTTTAACAACTTCTGGACTAAAACTTTTCGCTTCTTCAATAATTAAATTTAAGTCTTTCAAAAACTGTTTCACAAAATATTGATCGCCAAATGAATGAAATGTATAAGTTAGGTTTAAATAGTAAATAAATATATGTTGATAAACAAAGTGGTAAGGATTTTAATCGAGGACAATATCAAAGATTAAAACGTAAAATAAATAAAAGTGACCTACTGATTGTTAAGTCAATAGACCGTTTAGGGCGTGATTATAAAATGAGTATTGAAGAATGGCATCATATTACAAAAGTAATTGAGGCAGATACATTGGTAATAGATATGCCACTACTTGATACTAGGAATGATGCTACTAACTTAGTAGGAAAGTTTATTAGTGATATCGTTTTACAAATATTATCATTTGTAGCAGAAACAGAAAGAGAAAATATTAGACAGCGTCAAGCTGAAGGTATAAGATTAGCTAAAGAAAGAGGCGTCCACATGGGACGCCCTAAATATGTTTTACCTGATAA
>CAZRJV010000092.1:0-4154 GCA_964600625.1 uncultured Acholeplasmataceae bacterium | reverse complement strand
TTTATAGGCATCGTATATTGCCTTGATGCAAAGCTCTTTTTTCATGTTCGTATCCTTTGCCGTAACAGGAACACAGGGTTAAGAGAAACCACGGATAGTGTCGTAAAGTGTTCGTCCATGAACACCTTACTCACCTAGTTTCGCTGCGCAAAACTATCTAACCGCAATAACCAGCTCCGGTGCCCTCCTTGGCAATCATCAAGGGGTAGAGCTAAAGTATGAGGCGCAAGACTTCGCAGCGCCGATACTATTCAATGAGCCCCATATTTTTTAGTAATAGTTTTAATCCGAGAATGGACGCGAATAAACGCAAAGGAAGAGTATCCGCAGATAATTAAACTCTTCGAGTTTTAAGATTACACAGATGGCTGGGGAAAGAGAATAGAACGGTTCAATGTGCTTATTATTTTTATTGACTTTTCTTACGTATCATAATATTATTAATACGTAAGGAGGTTGTTATGCCTAAAAAATTAACATTGAATATTGATGAGGAATTGATTACTTTTGCTCATTATTATTCTCAAAAGAATAGTCTCTCCATTTCAAAACTTTTTGAACAGTATCTTATTCGTTTACAAAATACTGCCCCTAAATATGAATTACATTCAAAAACAAAATCTTTATACGGCGTTTTTGAGGATTCTCCATTACCCGATAAGAAGATTTTGAGGGAAACTTTTTTTGAAAAAGATTTTAGTTGATCTAAATATTATTCTTGATTTCCTAAATAAACGCAATTTTCATCTTGAGGCGGCACAATTAGTTGATATGTGTGTTGAAAAGAAACTTTGCGGGTATATGTGTGCTCATGAGATTACAACTTTATCTTATTTTCTATTCAAGGAACAAAAAAATAAAGCTAAGGTAATTAATACAATTACAACTATCTTAGATATTTTTACTATTATACCAATCGATGATGTTATTCTAAGAAATTCTTTGGTTTCACCTATTTCTGATTATGAAGATGCTGTCATTGAGGTTAGTTCGATGAAAACAAATATTGATTGTATTATTTCACGTAATGTTTCTGATTTTAAGGAATCAAGGATTCCGATTTATACTCCGGAGCAATTTTTTCTTTTATAAGTATTTTTACAGCCGCAGAAATAATAGGACATAGTATAGGGAACATTACCACGGATGCACACGGACCGCTAAGCTCTACGAGCTTTATGCGGACACGGATGCACACGGTTTTAGGGTAGAGCTGAAGTAATTTAGGATTAAGAAAAAAGAGAAATAAACCACAGTAAAGAGAAAATATTTACTGCTTCCTTGTCATGCCCTAAACTCTGTGTTTGCGAAGCAACTGTGTCTGCACAAAGTGCCCGTGTCATCCGTGTTTCTGTAAAACAATCTATACTGCGTGTTCCGTGGTTAATAAAGGTAATATATTTTGGCTGAGATTTCTGCAAATAAAAGAATAGCAAAGAATACGCTCATGCTCTACTTTAGACAAATACTCATCATGGGTGTGAGTTTATATACGGTACGGGTTGTACTTAATACGCTGGGAGCTGTTGACTACGGGATTTATAATGTTGTAGCAGGTGTTGTTACCATGTTCAGCTTTTTAAGCGGAGCCATGGCGACAGCGAGCCAGAGGTACTTTAGTTTTGATCTAGGGAAAAAGGATTATGAACAGTTAAAAAAGACGTTCAGTGTGTCGTTTACTATTTATGTTCTTATTGCCTTGGTTGTTGTACTATTGGCAGAGACTGTCGGACTGTGGTTTGTGTATAATAAGCTTGTTATTCCGCCAGAGCGTGTACAAGCGGCACGGTGGATTTACCAGGCCTCTATTGTGTCTTTTGTGTTTACCATTCTTACAACTCCCTACATGGCAAGCATTATTGCCCATGAAGACATGGCTATTTATGCCTATGTAAGTATTGTAGAAGTAATTCTTAAGCTCGGCATTGTCTTTTTGTTACCCCTCTTTAGTCTGGATAAACTAATGCTGTATGGACTCTTAATGGCTGTCGTTGTCATAATAAATACCACGGTATACCGCACTATATGCAGAAGAAAATATGAAGAATGCAGGGCAAAGCTGCAGTGGGATACGGTGTTATTCAAAGAGTTACTAAGCTACACAGGGTGGAATATGTTTGGAGCCTCGGTTGGTGTGTTCAAATTTCAAGCGGTAAATATTGTACTGAACCAGTTTTTTAATCCTGTTGTCATTGCCGCTCGGGGAATAGCCTCTCAGGTTAATGGTGCTGTAAATAGTTTTGCACAGAATTTTAGTACAGCTGTCAGACCTCAGATAATTAAAAACTATGCTGCTGGTAATAAAGAAGAAATGTATGAACTCGTGTACAGGAGCTGCAAGGGTACATTCTTCTTAATGTATATTTTTACACTTCCGCTTTGTCTGGAAATGCCTTTTGTACTGAAACTCTGGCTAAAAAACCCTCCTGAATATGCTATTTTATTTACTCAGTTAGCATTGATTGATGTATTAATAGATTCTATCAATTATCCTTTAATGACAGCTGCACAGGCTACCGGTAAAATAAAACTGTACCAGAGTGTTGTGGGCGGAGTTTTATTGCTTAACTTTCCCCTGGCCTTTATTTTTTGTTCAATTGGTTTTCCGCCTGTTATTGTATTTTATATTTCAATTGGAATAACTTTAACTGCACTTTTTATTAGATTATTCATTTTAAAAATAATTATGAAGTTTGAAATATTCAGTTTCTTACAAAAAGTATGTATACCTATTCTATTTGCTGTAATAACTTCTGTATTAATTGTGTTTTATCTTAAAAAAGTTATGGCCAATTCGTTACTTGAAGTTATTGTTATTGTAACTTGCTCGATTATTGCCGCAAGTATTAGTTTCTTTGTTTTTGTGTTATCAAAACATGAAAAACTATTTCTTCTAAAAAAAATTACTAAATCATTGAGTAAGAAATAATATGAATAAAAAAATTGGGATTATAACTTTTCATATAGCAGAAAATTATGGTGCTGTTTTACAAGCCTATGCATTACTATCTGCATTAAAAAGAGAATTGCCAGAAATAGATTTTTCCATTGTTGATTATAAACCCAAATCAATAACCTCTACATATGAAATCTTTTATTCTTTTAAATCAGTAAAATCCCCTTTCAAAAAAATAGCTTATTTAGTGATTTCTTTATTACATCTACCCGAAACCTTAAGAAAGAAATATCATTTTAAGTATTTTAGAGACAATTACTTGAGGGTTAACAGTGATTGGAAACATACCAATTATGACTGTATTATTTGCGGAAGTGATCAAATATGGAACCCTTCATTAACAGAAGGTATTGATAATGTATATTTCGCAGATTTCTGCTGTAAAAAAATTGCATATGCCGTTAGTGATGGAGGAGAAAGTTTATTAAATGATAATATGCTTTCATTAATTACTGATTTTAGTGCATTATCTGTACGGGAAAAAACATTAGAAAACAGACTTAAAACAGTTCTCAATAAAGATGTATATACGGTACTAGATCCAGTCTTTCTTGTATCTCATACAAATTGGGCTAAAAATTTACTCAATATTTACATTAAAGATACTAATTACATCTTAGTATATTGCCTACACGCGAGTAAAGCATTTGATGAATTAATGAAACAATTATCACATAGACTTGATAAAAAAATTGTAGTAGTTTCTTATGCCCGATCTATACGTACAATTTTTCATAATAAGATTACTTATAGAACAGCAGTATCACCTTTTGAGTTCTTAAAATATATTTATGAGGCAGATTTCATATTTACAAATTCCTTTCATTGTACCGCTTTTTCTATTATTTTTAGAAAAAGCTTTTTTGTACCTTTTTTGTCAAAAAGAGCTGATAGAATTGTAGATATGCTTGCATTATTCGATTTATCAGAAAGGTACATAACAAGGCTTCCTGAAAGTATAGAAGATTTTACTATTAATTATTCTGAAAAGATAACACATACTGTTAACGCTGAAATACAAAAATCTATACAGTTTTTATTAAAAAGCATAAAGGAAATAGAATGTATTTAGACAGTAAAAAAAAATCAGAGTGTTCAGGCTGTAAAGCTTGCGGCTATGTGTGTCCTGTACAGGCCATTAGTTTTAATTATGACCAGGAAGGGTTTTGGTATCCAATAATAGATAATGATAAATGTA
>CAZRJV010000091.1:0-4156 GCA_964600625.1 uncultured Acholeplasmataceae bacterium | reverse complement strand
TTTGCGATTTCAATAATTAATTCATGTTGTTGATAAGGACTAACAAGCAGACTTGTTGATACTCCTTTGTATTGATGCTCTTTAGCGTAGCGAAACGCTTGTTCAAACCTAATTGTATAACACTTTTTACAACGGTCTGGAACATCAATATATTCAAGCCATAAATCTTCTTGATACTCACTATCAACAATTAAATTAAAGTCTCTTACACTAGCTAATTTTTTAGCGTTATCTAACCTTTCTTGATACTCTGACATCGGATGAATATTTGGATTGTAAAAATACCCATCAAATTGGGTTCCTTCTTCAATAAAATATTTAGTTGGGTAAACTGCACATGGTCCACAACAAATATGAAACAGCAGTTTATTTTCGTTTGTAGACATAATAACCTCGTTTAGCTTGTTTAGAGTATAGTTTTTTATATTTATGAATAGGGGACATATTAATTCTTCTCGCGTATGAATCATTAACCCCGTCAGAATCTTTAAAACCTCGTTCTTTAAAATTAGCGATTGCTTCTTTTAACGCATCATCATTAGAGCGGTCTCTAAATATATAACGCTGGATAAAAAATGCGGTTAAAATTACAATTGGAATTAACGGAGTAAATGGTCCAATCCAAAATAAAGCGGTCGCAGTTCCAATTGCATAAGCTACTGGAATTTTAAACCAAATTCCAACAACAATCGCAACATAAGCCCAGCCTGCAAAAATCATAAACGATAAAAAGAGCGCTAAAACTCCGCGTTTTGTTTTCATCGTTTTTATAGTTTCCCACAGAAGCTTAAAAACATTAATAAAAAAACGAATAATGTTTTTAATTATTTGCATTATTTTTTCTGGACTAGTGGAATTAAAATGTTTTGGTATAAAGCTTCTGGATAAGCGTATGCTTCTTCTCTAAATCTTTTAAATAAAACATAAATTAAACCACGTTCCTCATCAATTCTAGTAACTACACCTGGTTCTTTTTCGTTTACTACTTTTATTCTTTCACCAATTAGGTAATCATATTCAGTTTTAGTCATGTAATTCACCTCAATTTCTATTACTATTATAACGCTTTAAGATACTTCCTAAGAGATATATGCGTTGTTCATCTTTTTCATTATTTAAGATATTTAATACTTTTTGTGATGCGTTTGATTTCAATACTTTTTTCATCTCATTTAAATCAGATTGATAAAATGGGTGTTTGCTATCATGTAAATTTCCCAGATGAGAAATAACTTTTTGTTCATTTAATTTAATATCCTTATAAAACTCTTTAATTAAGTAAGGTAGTTTTAGTCGTCTTAGTTTTTGATATTGGCTTGTAATATCAAGAGCTATTTCTAAAATCTTTTGAAGTTGAAATTGAATAATATAGTCTACTAAATTACTAATTTCAGGATCACTAGATTGCCAATTAAGAGCCTCTTTTAATAAATCTAGGCGCCATAATAGGCGGTTTTGAGATTTACTTTTAGAAGTGTTATAGCTAATAATATTAGCAATAACCTCATTTAAAAAAATACTAATATCTTCACCGTTTAAATATTGTTGTTCAAGATTTTTAATTAAACTAACAATATTTTTAGAATATGGATTTTCTAAAAACAATTTAACTTGTTCTAAAATATTTTCAACTTCATCATTATAAGCGTTAATTAATTCAAATAAGTTTACTTCTTTTGTTACTTGTAATTCACTTTTATTAGTTTTATTATCTAAAACATAACTTGAATACTTAATTTTTTCAATTGAGATATTATTTGTATCAAGTATACAAAAGCCGGTTCGATTATTTGAATACGTTCTTGAGGTTGGATGTCCTACAACATCATTACGAATAAATTTTAATTCGTGCAACCGATCGTTTTGGTTAATATTGATTAAATATTTGTTGTTAGTTACTGATCTAACAAAGTCATATAGGGCATCAACACCAACAAATAAAGTTTGTAAAATACCATAAATATTTAGTAGTATTTCATCTTTATTTGTTGACTTTATCGTAAAATAATGATCAGTAATCAACTCAACTTGATCAAGAACATGAAGAGAGCCTTTAATATAGATATTTTTATTAACTACTTCGTTATCTCTAAATTTTTCAGTCATCTTTTCTCATCCCCAATATTTGATTAAATAAGACTTCGGCTTTAATATCTGGATAAATTGAACCAGATGCATATTTAATACCAAGTCTTTTAACCATTTCATATGTGTCTTTAGAGTTAACGTTAGTTGCGATTAGGGCGATATGAAATGTTTTAAGTAGTGTTGCCAGTTCTTTATAATAACTTTGCCACTTAATATCAGAATCACTAAAATCAACGTAAAGCGCATTAAATGGATATGTTAAGACCATCGATAGTGCAGTGGTATCAAGTGAGATACCAGTATTAAGTAGTTCATGAATCTTATGAGTATAGTGATGGGTTTTAATGTTTGATAAATCTATTTTTAAACGAATGAAGTTAAATCCAATTCGTCTATCTTTAATTGCCCCAATTAAAAATGAGTTAAAGGTTGGCTCTAAAAATGTCTCTTCACTAATCGGAATTGTTATTTTAATTAAAAACTTAGTTTCTTGGCTTAACTTAACTAAATAATCTAATACTTTTATAATGTGATATCTTTCTAGATCAACAATTCGGTTTCTTTTTTTAGCTAACGCAATTAAATATTTTGATTCAACATTAATATTTTTAACTGATAATTTAGATTCATATTGCCAAACGGTTGTTTTTTCAACATCGAGGATTTGAACAAACGATAAATCTAAATCACGACGCTCTAATGAATCATTTAACTGATTTAGAATTGTTTGTTCAAACACTTCTTCTTCATAATCATTATGGAAAAACTCATGATAAACTAAGTCTTTTCTTAGTTTAGCTTTTTCTTTAGCAATATCTAAATATTTTAATACTTGATCGACATTACTTGAAGTTGTCGCAACTGGATAACGTAGTATTCCCATTTTAATTTTAAATTGTTCATATGGAATTGATAAAACTTGATATTCATTAATATATTTTTCATAACCATTTACAATATTATTAACTGTTCTAACATCATTTAGTGGCAGTGTTACAATTATTTCGTTAAAATCAGTTCGATAAGTTGTCCCGTCCGGGAAAAACTTATCGGTTATTTTAACAAACTCCCTAAAATATAGTGATGTATTATCAGGTCCATAAATATGACGATTATCTAAATTTAGTTCGATTGATAAAAATGTCACTTTAGATTTAAACAGCTCGATCATTTCAGACTTTAAATGAGTCAAGTTATAGTAATTAGTTTCAGGATCTCTGATCGCTCTTTGCTGACTACTTTCTAATTTTATAACTGAATCAGTAACATCTTTAAATACTGAAACAATTTTAATTTGATCATCATCTAAAATTGAGACCATTTTTTCTTCAATATATTTATTTTTATACATGTAGTTTAAAGTTTTAGTTTGATTAGGCTCACTAAATAATTTTCTTAAACTTTCACGGTAATGTCTAATGAAGTCTGGTTTTAAGTTAATAATAAAATTATCAACATATTCATGCTCATCTTGAGAAAACAACTTCATTGCTAAGTTATTGTAAGTTGTCTTAGTTTCACTAACTGTTCTTAGGGCAATTAAGTCTGACTTTAAGATATTAGCTAAGAAAAAGTTTTCTTTTCTAAAAACTTTAAGTCTTTTTTCTTGCATTAACTTTGAATAGATTAGACCTGATAATAGCTTAATAAAGTAATAATACTTTTCAGGATCATCAACATTTTCTTCAAAATATACTAAAAACGCTCCATCTTTATCAATTGGAATACCATAAACAAACTTATGAGTTAATGAATATGGAAGTTGAGTTACAATTTCAATATTTTTTTCAAAATCAAGTGGATTTGAAAAATATTCAATTCCCCGGTCCATAATCGGTTTAACAATAGAGTGATAAGTTAATTCTTCAATAATTCTTTTTTCATATAAACGTTCTTTTTTATAATGAAATAGGCGACCATCACCTAAATAAATAACATAATCTGATGGTCTAATATAAGTGTCAACAAAAATAAATAGTGTTCTTAAGTAGTCTCTTAAGACAAATTTCTCGCTAATACTTTCAGCAAACATTAAAATATCATAAAAATTAGAAATTTGTCTGTTTTC
>CAZRJV010000090.1:0-4175 GCA_964600625.1 uncultured Acholeplasmataceae bacterium | reverse complement strand
AGAAGGTAAATGAGAGAAATTCAAGGTTGGTTCATTGAAATAATAGGAAGAACTTTTTATGTTTATTTTCAATCATATGATTTAGATGATAAAAGTTCTGAAATAATATTTCATAGTAGGTATTTTAATTATGTAACCACAAATCCCAGAATTTATAACGATACTTATATTGTTATGTTTCGTGAGGATGAGTTTATAAAAGATAGAATATCAAAATTTTTTATTTTAGGAACAACAAGATTAGAAGGGTCGTTAACTGTCAGAAGTATGGATGAAACAGATATTGAAAATACATTAGTATTTATTGGGTCTTTTTTTAAAGTAAATACTACCGGAATTACTAAGGAAAACTTTTTTAAGGGAAGCAGTCCTAAAAATTGAGAGATTGAAAAACCTATTAAGAATAATCGATATTTTTCTCAGTATTGTTGTCCTAAAATTAAAAAAATGAAATGATTTACTAAAACTAAAACTATTATTTGCTAAACGACCGCTTTCTTAATTAAGGAAGCGGTTGTCTTTTATTTTAGAAGTAGAAATAGGTAAATGTATTGATATATATATTTTCGTAATTTCAAATAGTATTTATCATATAATAATGATAAAATGTAGTTAGGTTATTAATTGTTATATAACAACAGTTTTATAGATTGAAGGAGGTATTAATTATGTTAAAACTTACTGATATAGAAAAAGTTTATCACACTGGAGATGAGGATATTCGTGCTTTAAAGAATATAAATCTATCTTTTGAACATGCCCAATTTGTCTCTGTTTTAGGACCATCAGGATGTGGAAAAACCACCTTGTTAAACGTAATTGGCGGTCTTGCTAGATATAATAGTGGCGATTTAACAATATCAAATCTATCAACTAAGAATTATAAAGAAGAAGATTGGGATAGTTATCGTAATCATCAAATTGGTTTTGTCTTTCAAAGTTATAATTTGATTAGTCACTTATCAGTTCTTAGTAATGTTGAGTTAGCTTTGTCATTAAGTGGTGAAAGTGTAATTAGGCGTCGTCAAAAAGCTCGAGACATGTTAAAAAAGGTTGGACTTAGTGATAAGATAAATAAAAGACCAAATCAACTTTCCAATGGGCAACTCCAACGAGTTGCCATTGCTAGAGCGCTAGTTAATGATCCTAAAATTATATTAGCTGATGAACCAACTGGTGCCCTTGATACTGAAACAAGTGTTCAAATTATGGATTTATTAAAAGAGTTATCTTTTGATAAACTTGTAATAGTGGTGACTCACAATGAAGAATTAGCAAATACTTATAGTGATCGCATTATTAAACTTTTAGACGGTGAAGTTATTGAAGATAACAATTTGAATAATGATTTTGAAAAACCAAAATTAGATTTTAAATCTAAGATTTCTGATAAAACCTATATGGGATTTGGAACGGCAATTAAATTGAGCTTTTTCAACATGATAAAAAAATACATAAAAACTATTATTTCTACGATTGCCGGTGGGATTGGAATTATTGGGATTGCCTTAGTAATCGGAATTTCAACGGGGTTTACAAATTATGTAGAAATCGTTCAGTTAACTTCCAATACTAATTCTCCGGTTGTAATAAGAAATAAAACCGTGATTGAAGCCTTCCCAGACCCCGATAAACCGGCCGCCACTTTACCTAATCGTTTTCCATCTAATCAAAACTATATTACACCACTACAAACATCAATTCCAATGATTTATGAAGAAGTTGTAAATTTTATTACTCCACAATATCTTGATTATTTGAACAATCTTAACTCACAAAAATATCATGAAATCAAATATTATTATGACCTTAATTATCCGACATTTTTAAGAAAAGATGATGATGGAGAGCTTCATTTAGTTAACTATAGTACTTCAACGGTTGCTGATATCGGAGAAATTCCTTATGATGATGCTAACTATCTAAGTCAAATTTTTGATGTTCTAGCAGGCAAAATGCCAAATAATTATGTTAGTGATGATAGAATTGCAGAGGCGGTATTAATTGTAAATGACCGAAATCAATTACCTGATACAATGTTGAAACGTTTAGGTTTTAATTTGGATTTAAACGAACTTGATACTTATAACAAACAAATTTCATTTGATGAATTGTTAAACCTAAATCTTAAACTAGCTCATAGTGGGATTATATATAATCAAAACCAAGAGAGTGGTTTATATTTACGTAAAAGTAACGAAGATATTTATAACGATGAGCAAACTATTACCTTAAAAATTGTAGGAATTTTACGGCGTAAACAAAATGCTTCAATTCCTCAATATCAAGGAATTAGGTACACATCAGGCGTTAACACATTCATTTTGAATGAAACTAAAAATGCTCCGATTATATTAGAACAACAAGAAAAATTAGATGCTTATTATCACGATGAAAGCCCAATTGTTTCTGTACTAACTGGTCAAGAAATTACAGAAAATGAAGCAATTGCCTTGTTAAGAAGACTAGGAACTAGCCAAGATCCTTCTAGAATAGTTATTTTTCATACTAATGGCGAAGCTCGTCAAGATATTATTAATTACTTAGAAACGTATAATGACGATAAAGAAGGCGATCAGCGGATCTTTTTAGACCAAAGTAACATTTCGGAAACATGGATCGTTGATGGTACTTTATCATCTATTAAAACGGTACTCGTTTTGATTGCTTCAATTGCCCTTTTTATTTCAATTTCACTTTTGGCGATTCTAACATATTTATCAGTTATTCAGAGAACTGTGGAAATAGGAATTTTGCGTAGTATTGGCGCAAGAAGAAAAGATATTGTTAGAGTTTTTAATGCCGAAGCGTTTATTATTGGTCTATTTAGTGGAATTTTTGGCTTAATTCTTACTTATAGTCTTTTACCTGTTTTTAATTCAATCTTTGAAGCAGCACTCCGTGTCAATCAATTAATTGTTATCGATGCTTTTCTAGCATTAGTACTGTTACTTGGAAATATCGTTTTAACCTTATTAATCGGGTTAATACCTTCTTTAGTCGCTTCATATAAAGATCCGATTGATTCCCTTAAGAGTATACAATAAGGTTTTAAGATTTAATTTATATATTTCATAAAAAGAACTAAAGCGGTTCTTTTTATTTTTTGAGCAAAGGATTTTGAATAAATATTATATTAGTATACAATAGTTATGTGCTATAGAAAGTATAGTAGGTGATAGCATGAAAAAAGAATTTAATATAACGTGTATGAATAAAGTTAGAAGAATCATGGAAATATTTGGTGGTAAGTGGGTATTTATTGTAATCGGGCAATTATCGCTTGGTACTAAAAGATTTAATGATTTAGTAAGTGAGTTAAATATTACACCACGTCAATTATCTGATGTTTTAAAGCACCTAGAATCTAATGAAATTGTCATTAGAGATGTCTATCCGACTTCACCGGTGACGATTGAGTATAGTTTAACAAAACGAGGAAAGGACTTTAATGATGTCTTTTTAGCATTAGATGCTTGGGCAGAAAAATGGTTAGATGAAAAAATTGAAGAGTGTTAGAAAGGAAAAAGATATGAAAATAGAAATCTGGAGTGACTATGTTTGCCCGTTTTGTTATATCGGCAAACGAAAATTAGAAAAAGCTTTAAAACAATTTGATTATTCTAATCAAGTTGAAATTGTCTTTAAAGCATATGAATTAAACCCATATGCCCCTGAAATACCAGATGGAGTTGGTTATGAAGGTTTTGCGAAAGCTAAAAATATAACTATTGAAAAAGCTAAGGCTATGATGGATCCAATTGTTGGGGTTGCTTCTCAATATGGTTTGGAATATCATATGGATAAAACTTTAATGATTAACACCCACAAAGCTCATCGCTTAGCCAAATGGGCGCGCACATTTAATAAGGAAATAGAATTAAGTGAATTGTTAATGAATGCTAACTTTAAGCTAGGTCTAAATTTGGCTGATAATGATGTTTTATTAGGTTTAGTAAAAGAAATTGGTTTGGATCCAACTTTAGCTTTGAAAGTCTTAGAAAGTAATGAATTTTCTGATGTTGTTAAGGCTGAGTTTGAGGAAGCAAGTGAACTTGGAGTACGTGGTGTTCCGTTCTTTGTTTTTAATCGCAAATACGCAATTTCAGGAGCTCAACCAGATGAACAATTTGTATTAGCTTTAAAAAAAGCATACGAAGATAGCGTCACTTTTG
>CAZRJV010000089.1:0-4192 GCA_964600625.1 uncultured Acholeplasmataceae bacterium | reverse complement strand
ATCAATTCATCTCGCTACCTATAGAGGAAGGGGACTTCTTGATCAGATTATTAAATAAACCAGCCTCATAGCTGGTTTTATCTATAAAAAGGTAAAAAAAAGTTGTCATACGACAACTAAAGAGAGAGATGGTGACCGATACGGGATTCGAACCCGTGAATGCATGCGTGAAAGGCATGTGAGTTAACCGTTTCTCCAATCGGCCAATTTGTAAGCCTTGTATATTTTACTATACACAAAGTCTTTTTGCAAGTCTAAATTTAATATTTTAATGAGGTATTTTATTTAGGGCTTTATGACCGTATATACAGGAATAAAAACTTAATTTTATTTATTAATTTATTAACAAACTAATTGTTTAGTTAGGTTTTTAAAATAAAAAGTTACCCTAAGGTAACAATCTATGTAAATGTTGGGCTGTTTATTTTAATCCAAATTAGCCCCCCTTATAATCGTATCTAATTTTTTATGTAGACTAAATTTTTACCGGTTCCAACGGATTTGACTAAACCATCTGTTATTAATTTATTTAAAAACTCTATAGCTTTTGATTTATTAACTTTCAGCAAACTTTCGACATCTTGTCTCGTTATTTCTACTTTAATATCCAATAAGTTCAGTATCCTTTTTTCTTCTTTCATGTCAATATCATTGAATAAAACATTAGGTAGTATAACTTTTATGAATGCGTCTTTTATAACAAAAGCAGGTTTTTTATCATAGATGAAATAAGCAGCATTCATCCTTCTTATACCAGTTCCAAACTTTTCAATGATGCCTAAGGTGTACAATACCTGAGATATAATTGTATTTCTTGGAATGGATAGATTATCCTTTAAATAATTCTCTTTTGTGACGCCATCAGGAAGTCCACCGGGAGATGTAATTTCAATTCTATTATTATACATTTCTATTTTAATGTTAGATGAGATGAAATAATTCCTGTGCGCTATCGCATTGGCTATTGCTTCCCTATAGGCTTCATAAGGTATTGGCTGTTTTTTTATCCTTTGAATACCTTCAACTTTTTCAATTTCAGGATAATGTTTTATAAACATTTCGATAGCACCATCATATTGCGATAGTATGGATTTTCCTGTAATGATTCTTCTGTCAATGAATTCAGAAATCGAATGACCAAAACGTACCATATCTATCCCAAAAGTGATATTTTTATTTTCATCAGCAATCAATTGAGCTGCAATGTTATAGTGATTGTTTGTGAAGAGCCCCAAAGTTATTAGAATATCTTTATTAAAGTTGGAGACTGGTCTAACCTCATTTAGTTTCTTTTCTAAAACAGTGAACTGTAAATCGTCTTCATCAATCTCCAATTGATCATATGAAATGTTTCTACCTTTTAGGGATAATTCTACCAAGGATGATTGATCAACTGGAATCGTAGATGTATCATTTCTTTGATAGGCAACCCCTTTATACATATACGGTTTATTTGTTCCTGGATAAACAATAATTTCTAGTAAATTCTTTTCCTCAATACTTAAAACTTTTATATCATAACGAGGCCTAGGTTTAATTGAATCGTTTATCTTGTTTTCAATTTTTAGTTTAAGATTTACATAGTCTATGACATTAACAATCTTTTTGTTTGCTTCATCGACGCCTATAACTATTTGGCCACCATCGTAATTAGCAAAAGCTGAAACAGTCTTTAAAATACTATCGGTATATTCTCTTTTCAATTCTTTTTGTCTAGTTTCACTAAAATTCATATTCATATTCATCCGTCCTTTCATTTATATTATAGCATTTTAGATCATCAATATCAACGATAGTTTTTTATTCGTTCGAAAAATCAGTCGATAGATTTTCATTCGTTTGAAAAATCAGTCGATTAATTTTTATTCGTTTGTATAAGTGGTTAAAGTATATTTATCTCAGTCATTGATAATAAAAAAAGGCTTCCTTGTTATTGATAAGTTACGTCGTATATCTTATCTCTAAGTTATGGAAGCCAGTTTAATTTAAAATGTATTAGAATACCAATTATAATACAAGATTAGCACCACTTGTTATTTTTTCAGCACCTTTGATGAAAATTTTAACACCCCTAGTTTTGGGGATATTATCAAAGGATTGTAATCCTTTTATTTAGGTTATCTCGGAATACTAATCATTGATACTAACAATCATGTTTATCATATGATATTTTTTCTAGGATATATGTAATTGCATCATATGGTTTTTTATCAATGATTCGATAATTTGTTTTACGACAATATTCTTTAAAACCTAGATTTAAAATAATCTTAATCATTGGTTTATTTCCTGACCATGTTTGGATATATAACTTTCCCTCTCCCTGATCAAATAAATAATCAATAAATAGTTTAAGAGCTTGCGTTCCATAACCTTTATTTCTGGCATCTTTCACTGGAATATCAATCCCAATTGCCCAAATTTTTTCAGGATTTTCTAAATAGCCTAAATCACGATATGCACTCGCCCATCCAATATGATTACCATACACTTCAATCTCAAACTTTGTTCGCAATCTTTCTTTAGACAGTTGATCAACATATTGAAAATATCTAGTCCATTTAAGTGTTTCTTCATCAATGGTCGCATCTATTTTACCCTCCCAAGGTGCATCCCATTTCTCACTCCACTCGGTTTCAACTGTGAACCAATGAACATAATTTTTGATATCATTTTTTTGCATATCTCTTAAAATAACCATGTTCATCACGCTTTCTGCTATTTTAAAGCTGTTCTTTTGTTAAAAAATCTTTTAAATGAATGCCTTGAACACCCATTTCATCTGCGCGCCAGTTTTTATCTAGAGTGACGACATATTTATGATAATTATCTTTAATAGATAACAGTGGAGCAAACTCTCTATCATAGGTATCCTTGTTTGACAATAAATAACATACTTGAACATATATTCTTCTCGTTCCATCTTTTTCTTCAGCGATAAAATCGACTTCTTTATCGTCAATTTTTCCAACATACACTAAGTATCCTCTTCTAACTAAATCCATATACACAATATTTTCTAAAATACCTTGAATTTTATCTGGTCTTTTATTTCTAACTGCATACTGTAAAGCATGGTCGCCTAAATAATATTTGTTGTTGGTTTCTAATAATTGTTTGCCTTTAATATCATATCTTTGAGCAGACTTAATAATGAATGCGTCTTCTAAATATTTTATATAGTTTGCCACAGTTTCAGGATCTGTTCCTCTACCTGTACTTTTTAAGTAATTTGTAATAGATCGAATCGACACCAAATTTCCCACATTATCATATAAAAATGCAACAATCCTATCCAAAAGCTGTGGCATTCTAATTTGATGTCTTACAACAACATCTCTTAGTAATGCCGTACTATTGATGTCGCTGACAATTTTTCTGATGTCGTTTTCACTATAAGGATAAACTGATAACATTGGAAAACCGCCAATATCGATATACGCACTTAACTCATCATCAATTGTATTCGTATAAATACCACTAACTTTTCGAAATTGCATAAATTCTAAAAATGATAATGTGTTCATCTTAAATGATATCGTTCTTCCGCCTAGGAGTGTCGCTAGTTCATCACTCATGATTTTTGAATTAGATCCCGTAATATAAATATCTGTGTTTTTCAATCTTAATGCGTTGACTGATTTTTCCCAATCTTTCACCAATTGTATTTCATCTAGAAAAATATAATATCTTTTTTCGTCTGTCATTTTTTCTTTGAAATATGCATTTAATTCTTTTGAAGATGTGATATTTTCCCATTGCATATCTTCAAAGTTCATGTATATGATTTGAGCTTCTAGGGTATTATTTTTAATTTCTTGGGCAATCAATTTAAGCATCTCAGTTTTGCCACTTCTTCTAAGACCTGTAATAATTTTAACAAAAGGTCTATCAATAAAAGGTTTAATTTGATTTAAATAATTTGATCTTTCAATTGTATTTTCTTGATTTAGAATATAAGACATAACATCACCACCTATATCAATACTATATCATATAAAAATATATTTTTCAATCTTATTATCGGAGTCACTCTTATATTTTTGCTATTTTTAATCTTTTTATAGGAGTAGGATTATAAATGTGCTTTGTATTATGTTACAAAGTGAACTACCCACCACTTAATCGAAGTGGGGACTTCCTATCCAAACTGATGTACCCACCAGTGACTCAATAGGCTATCCCCGTAGTC
>CAZRJV010000088.1:0-4272 GCA_964600625.1 uncultured Acholeplasmataceae bacterium | reverse complement strand
ACTATTTTTCGCTTTATTACCTAATATTATATATATAATAAGCCTTTAGAACAATCTTAAAATATCAAATATCATAACAAATACGAATAAAACCATTAATAAAATAAAAGTGATATTATACATCCAAGTTTCAACTTTTCGGTTAAGCGGCCTTCTAGTTACCGCTTCAATTCCTAACATCACAATTCTACCACCATCTAAAGCCGGAATTGGAAGGAGATTTATTAACGCCACATTGACACTTAAAAATGCCATAAATGAAATAACTGCGACAAACCCACCAGCTCTTACTTGACCAACTAAATTAAAGATACCAATTGGTCCTGCTAAATCACTTACTGAAATACCACTTGTTTTGGGGGTAAATAAACCGCCTAAAACCCGAAATATTTGAGCCGTATTAGTTCCTATTTGGACAAAACCTTGTCCAAAAGCGTATCCCAAGTTAAACTTAGTCGCTCTTTCAACACCTAATAATACTTGAACCGGTTCAATTCCTTGTCCCTTTAATGTTTTTGCGGGAATAATTTCATATTTAGCTGGTTCATCAACTAATTCCAAATCTCTTTCATACGTAATGCTAATTTCTCTTGACTCAATTTGGTTAGTAACTACCATAACTAATTCTTCCCAAGTACTAACTGAAATATCATTAATCTTAACAATTTTATCGCCCGTCGCTAATTTTGATTTAGCGGCGACTCCAAAAGTTTGACCGATTACTAGTTGGTCTTCTTCCCGACCAACATTAGAAATACCCAATAAATTAATATCCACGCGCGTATTAATAATAATAGGTGTATGATCAGCTATTTTTACTATCATTTCTTGACCAGGATATTTTTGAACTTCAATTACCATTTCATCCCAAGTATTAACATTAATATTATTAATACTTTCGATTGTAAAATTAGTTTCAGTTATGTCTTCTAAGGCTCCGCCGGCAGTAGTTTTTTTAACCAATGCTTCATTAACTGGCTTACCGACAATTGCCGCTACTAAGAAAAATAAGAAAAATGCTAAAACAAAATTCATAAATGGTCCCGCAAACATAACTAAGAAGCGTTGCCATTTTGGTTTTGAGTTCAAACTACGCTCTTTAGGAGCAATTTGTAATTCCTTTTGTTTGCCGTAATAATATCTTGCATCAGCTAAAACTTGATAACGAGTTATTTCTTGCACTTCATCTTCTAACTCAATAAATAAACCCGCTTCTTGTGGATCAAACATTTCATAAGATAACACCTTACCAAGAACATCTCTTTCTAAGTTATTATCTAAAACAATACCGACAACTTCATTTTTATTATTCAACCGAAGACCAACTGTATCACCGATACTAATTAAAGCATCATTATTATCTTCACCAGCTAAACTAACATAACCACCAATTGGAATTACTCTTAATGAATAAGTCGTTTCACCCTTTTTACGTTGATAAAGGGCTGGCCCCATTCCAATTGCATATTCATGAACTAAAACACCTATTTTTTTAGCAACATAAAAATGTCCCAACTCATGTAATAAAATAATAATTCCTAAAACTAAGATAAATACAATTAAATTAACTATAAACACCATGTCTATTACTCCTTGTCATATCTCTGATATATGCTTTTTTTTATTGCGATATCAGTTTCAATTATTTCTTCTAAACTCGGATTGTTAATGTTTTCGCTTGTTAAGGTATATTTAATAATAATTGACTCAATTTCCAAAAAACTAATTTTTCCTCTTAAAAACAAATCAACTGCTGCCTCATTAGCAGCATTAAATACCGTTGGCAGAATCCCACCAATTTTACCGACTTCATAAGCAATATTTATTAACGGAAATCTGATCTCATCCATTTTCTTAAAAGTTAAGTTTTCAACTAAAACTTTATCTTGATAAGTTATCTCTTGGGGATAATATAAAACATTTCTAATCGGTATTTTCATATCATTTCTAGAAATGTGCATTTTCGTCGTTCCGTCTTTTAAATATATAATCGCGTGAACTAAACTCTCATCATGTAATATCGTTTCGATTTTTTCATAATCAAAACCAAACAAATGATGAGCCTCAATTACTTCCAATCCCTTATTAACCATCGTCGCACTATCAATCGTTATTTTACTACCCATTTGCCAATTTGGATGTTTTAGGGCTTGTTGCGGGGTAATAGTTCTTAAATCTCGTCTTGATAAATGTCTTAATGCTCCGCCACTAGCAGTAATTGCTATTTTTTCAACATCTTCTCGTTTAACCCCTTTTAATAGTTGCCATAAGGCATAATGTTCACTATCAATTGGTAATAACATTACTTGATGTTTTAAGACTAAGTCTTTAATAATATGACCAGCCATCACCAGCGTTTCCTTATTAGCTAGCGCAATATCTTTACCATTTTTAATCGCTTCAACTGTCGGCTTTAACCCAGCTGAACCTGATAAAGCATTAACAAGCATCCCCTTTTTAGGATACTTAGCAATTTCAATTAAACCTTCTTCACCGTATACCCATTTAATATGGGGATATTTTAAAAGATATTTATTTAATTGTTCTTTTGTTCTTAGGGCAGCAATTTCAGGTTGGAAGTTATTTAGTATTTCCAAGTTAATATCATCATGCCTACTAAGTGATAACCCAATTACTTTAAATTGGGGATTGTTTTTTAATATTTCTAATGTTTGACTTCCAATTGAACCACCAGCACCTAAAACATAAATGTTTTTTACAGTACCTACCATAACATTTCCATTATTCTAAAACAAAATACTAAAAATACAGCCGCAAAAATTGTTGAATCAAAGCGGTCTAAAACACCACCGTGGCCTGGAAAAATTTCTCCAAAGTCTTTTATTTCATAAGATCGCTTCAACTTAGAAGCAAACAAATCTCCTAGTTGGCCAACAATTGATAAGACAAAGGTTAATGGGACAATTAATAATGCATGTTTCCATAAAACAATTGAACCTGATGAATTTAGACCAAAATTAGTAATTCCATCAATAATTGTTAATTGTCCAGTTTGATTAAAAAACGAACCTGCCGGAAACAATTGGCCGTAAAAGATCCCAAATAATGAAGCAATCACGGTTGCGATAACTGTTCCGGCAATTGCCCCTTCCCATGATTTTTTAGGACTAATGTTTGGTGCCATTTTATGCTTTCCAAACTTAACTCCAAATAGATAAGCAAAGGTATCAGTTAATACTGCCACCATTAATAAATAAACAATATATCTAACACCAACAAGTCTTAATAGCACAATAGAGCCAAAACCAAGTCCGATGTAAGTAGTAATAATTAAGGCTATCCCCAATGATTGTCCATCAAAACTAGGAATTACAACAGATAAGGTAAATAAAAACAACAACGCAAACATGAAAATCAAAGACGTGTCAGTGGCAATATCACCAAAAGATAGATCTGATGAGGAACGCCAAACATTACCAACCAAAACATAGAATCCGGCCGTAAAAATAAAGATTGCCACTTTGGCAAACCAACTGAGTGGATGTGTTTTTTCAAACATTTTAATTAATTCATATACTGCCAACATTGCTAATAAACCCACCGCAATTTGAAACGGAATTAACATCTTTTCAAATATTAATAACGGTGTAAATATTAAGACAATTAAGAAGGCTGTAATCGTTCTTTGTTTCATATTTCCTCTTTTCTAATAACTTAAAATATTATAACATAAAATATAGTCAATAACAATTATAAATTGTTTTGAAAAAGAAAAGGCCTTGCGGCCTTACTTTTGATACATAATTTAAATCTAGTTTAGAACCATAAAACTTTGTTCATAAATAACAAAGTGATAAGGTCAACTAACCACATAAATGGTGCACCAACAAACAATAAAATGATGCCTAAGATTACCCCTAGCATATTTTTGTCTTTAACACTTTTCAAAATACGATAAAGTGTCCAAAAAATTCCTAAAAATAAAGATAAAATTACTTTTAACCATTTTGGATTTCCATCCATCCATTTTACATAACCCATGATATTCTCCTTTCAATTATAAATTAACATCACCTTAATTATAAATCACTTTCTTGATATAATCAAGAAGATAATATAATTACGTGATTATTTCTATATTTTCATAATTTCCTGATTCTTTTCTTTTGATTCTTCATCAACTTTAACAATGTAGTCATCAGTCATCTTTTGAATATCATCTAAAGCTTTTCTTTCGTCGTCTTCAGGTAATTCTAACTTTTTAACTTGGTCGTTAGCATCTCTTCTAATATTTCTAACCGCAACTTTGCC
>CAZRJV010000087.1:0-4315 GCA_964600625.1 uncultured Acholeplasmataceae bacterium | reverse complement strand
ACTCAAAATCTGATGGCTTAAGCCGTGCTGGTTCGATCCCGGTCGCGGGGACCAAGTTAGTAGAATAGGCTTGATACATAGTGTATCAGGCCTTTTTTGTGCTTTAATTTAGCCAAAACATCGGAAAAATGCTAATTATTAGTCGATTTTCAAGCTTTTTTAGCACAGTCGGGTCAATTTAAGGAGTTGATACTAACAAGCAAGTTGGAGCAAAAACATCAGGTTTTATACGATTTGAGTGAGGGGTGCTAAAAAATCTACACGATTTGATAAGTCACCATTTAGTGATTTTGATGTCGTTGGACTTTTCAATGATAAAATAGACGTTTTGATTAAAGTCATTAATAATTTACACGAGAGTATTTTAGTGGCATAAGATCATATCTTTGTCACGAGTTGCGATTTTTAAATGATAGTATTGGCAGTAAAATCAATCGATTCAAGCGACCCAACTCTTAATTGATTTGAGTCGTTTTTTCTGTGAGTGACAATAATGATTATCAATTAGTGAAGTTAAGAAAAGGAAGCTCCAAATATTGCTGCCGCATTATGCAGCAGAAAGGCAAAAATTCCTATTTTATCATATTATAAAAAAGAGCATTATAAAATAATGAATAGCCAAATGAAATCATCATTTTTTAACATTCAACACTTGACAATTTTTTTAATTTGAGTATAATAATAATCGGATTGGCACAACACATAAACGAGTGCCAGAAATGGAGGGATTATTGTGATTAGACCATTAGAAGACTATGTCGTTCTTTCAGTGAAAAAAGAAGAGAAAACCACAGCGAGTGGTATCATTCTTGCCACTGAAGACAAAGACAGACCAGCGATTGGTAAAGTGATTTCAGTAGGTCCTAAAGTTGAGAATATCAAGGCAGAGGACGAAGTTGTTTATCAATCTTATGCTGGTACTAAAGTCAAGATTGAACAAACAGAATATCTACTTGTTCAATCAAAAAACATTCTTGCTATTTTAGAATAAAAATTATCTTAAAGGAGGGTACTTACAATGAGTAAAGAAATTCGTTATGGTAAAGATGCAAAATCATCTTTACTAAAAGGGGTCGACTTACTTGCTGATGCAGTGAAGATCACCCTAGGACCAAAAGGTAGAAACGTTGTACTAGATAAAGGATATGGTTCACCTTTAATTACAAACGATGGTGTTTCCATCGCTAAAGAAATTGAGCTTAAAGATCCTTATGAAAACATGGGAGCTAAACTACTTTATGAAGTAGCATCTAAAACTAACGATGTTGCAGGTGATGGAACAACCACTGCAACACTTCTTGCACAATCAATCATTCATAAAGGATTTAAAGCAGTTGATAATGGAGCAAATCCTGTTCTTGTCAGGGAAGGTATCGAACGTGCAGGAAAAGAAGTAGCTAAGAAGCTCTTAGAAAAATCGAGACCTGTAGAAACAAGAGAAGATATTGAAAATGTTGCTAGCATTAGTGCATCATCAAGAGAAATTGGAAAAATCATTGCAGAAGCAATGGATAAAGTATCAAAAAATGGTATTATTTCTGTTGATGAATCTAAAGGATTTGAAACAGAACTCGAAGTGGTTGAAGGTATGCAATATGATAAAGGTTATATCTCACCATACTTCGTAAACGATCGTGAAACCATGACAGTTGAGCTTGAAAATCCATATGTTTTAGTGACAGATCAAAAAGTGTCAACAATTCAAGATGTACTTCCCATCTTAGAACAAGTTGTTAAAGCTAATAAACCATTATTAATTATTGCTGATGATATTGAAAATGAAGTTACATCGACATTAATATTAAACAAACTTAGAGGAACATTTAATGTTGTTGCTACAAAAGCTCCAGGTTTTGGTGACAATCAAAAAGATATGTTAAATGATATTGCCATATTAACCGGAGCAACCTTCTATGCTAAAGATTTACAAATGAAACTACAAGATTTAAAACTTGAAGATCTCGGTTTAGTTCATAAAGCAATTGTTAAGAAAGACACAACGACTTTAATTGGTGGTCAAGGAGATAAGGCATCGCTTGATGAACACATCAACGAAATCCAAGCACAAATCAACGTTTCATCTTCAGAGTATGACAAAAAACGACTTCAAGAGCGTTTAGCCAAGCTTGCTGGTGGAGTTGCGATTATTAAAGTCGGTGCAGCTACAGAATCGGAGCTTAAAGAAAAGAAATTACGTATTGAAGACGCACTAAATGCTACTAAAGCCGCTATTTTAGAAGGTATTGTCACGGGTGGAGGTTCAATTCTAGTCAATATTCAAACAGAACTTAAACAAACATTGAAAGACAGTAATATTGATGTTTATAAAGGAATATTAGCAGTTCTAGATTCACTATCTCAACCACTATATCAAATCGCTGAAAATGCTGGTTATGATGGACAAGATACCTTAGAAGAACAACGTAAACAACATAAAGATTATGGATTTGATGCAAAAGAAGGTAAATGGGTTAACATGATGAAAGAAGGTATCATTGACCCCACTAAAGTAACACGAAATGCAATATTAAATGCATCTAGTATTGGAGCACTCATGATTACATCAGAAGCAGCTGTTGTTGAGATTAAAGAAAAAGAAACTCCAATGCCAAATCCAGCGATGTATTAGAATAAATTGTAATTAAATGAATGATTTAGGGTATCGATGTGTAGATACCCTATATTTTTAATCATTTCTCATATTGGTAGTGTCAAGAATTTTGTGTTAATGAAATGAATTAAAGTATTGGAGCTCTCTTTAGTTGTTTCATGCACTCCCGAGTGTCAGACTGTATAGTATATTTTTAGCAGTTGAATCATTGTTAATCCATAAAATAGAGGGTGAGTAAATTTGTGCAAGCGTGCGTAAAATTATATCAAAGGTACCTAATTATATAAAAATAGGTCTTGTAACCCACATTTTCCGTGCAAAGTGACACCGCTTTTAAATGGTTTAAAACCATTTTATTAATACAACAGCAATAATACAATATGAAAACGGTAAAATTGAATAATTTCAAAAAAGGAGTAACTATTTATGAACGATAGAAATAATTCATTTATAGATAAAACATTAAATATGTATAAACACTTATTTCCTAACGAAAAATTACATGTAGAAATATCAAACTATAATGCAAGCAGTGCTAGAATGAATATAAGTGTAATCCTAAAAGGGATGTTATTGATTATTTTATTAACAATTGTCATCTTCTTAGTATTACCAAAAAGTGCCAGTTATATTGTATTGACATCAGTTTTTTATTTAGTAATGTTGTTACTTGTTATTAATTTGATAAAAATAAATCGCCCCAAAAAAGTAATATTTAACAATCAAATAAATTTGTTAATGGCACATATGGAAAAGAATCGTGATTGTTTATTCTTGCACCAAAATTATCAGAAATATTACCGTAAGTGGAATTTTATTTACGGATGCATTATTATAATTACGATAACACTTTCTGTTTTACTTTTTATTAGTGATATTATTAGCACTGGTAATACAACACTTGCACCTATTTTTATTTTACTAGTTTTCATGTTAATTTTATTTATTCCTACCATAATCACTAATTTCTTTAGTTTTAAAAAATTTGTTAATAAACAACATAAAATAATTATTGCAAATAGCCTTAGGTTTTAAGAAAAACAACATGATTATAACTGATATAAAATAGTTGACAAATAACTAATTAAATAGTATGATATAAGTACCATAAAGAGAAGGCAAGAGACAAGCTCTATGACCCTTCAGCAACCTACCTAACGGCAAGGTGCTAAAGCTTGAATGATGGCAATAATAGATCAACATTATTATGCCATCAAACGATGGCATTTTTCTTTTTGGAATATTTCGAAAGGAGAAAAACGATATGAAGTTTAAAGTTACGTATAATGTTAGACCAAATATGTTTGGTAAACCCGAAGGTACTCAAACCATTATGAGTGATGATGGCTCATCACCATACACGATTGATGAATGTCTAAATAAGATAATATTTCGTGAAATTAAAGACAAAGATATCCTTGAATTTGAAAAAAGGAAACTATTAGAAGTTTTGGAAAAGTTTCCAGTTGGCGCGTCTATCGGAATAGGTTTTAAAAATATCAACCAAATCATATATGTCGAAAGAATAGATGACTCTACAACAATAGTGGATTTAATCCCTGATATATATTGAAATTGTTTCTTTGATTGTATCCATTAATAGATACATAATGGTTAAAGGTAATTAGAGGTAATTTTATTCAAAAAGGAGAAGGTAAATGAGAGAAATTCAAGGTTGGTTCATTGAAATAATAGGAAGAACTT
>CAZRJV010000086.1:0-4511 GCA_964600625.1 uncultured Acholeplasmataceae bacterium | reverse complement strand
GTTTATGAACTCCCCAGTAAGTAAATAATATACCTAGATAGGAAACTCACATACTTTATTGAGTAAATATGAGTAGTTAGAAAAAAAGTTAAAAATAGAACAAATAATAACAATTAGAACTGATCAGAAATGGTTGGTTCTTTTTTTGTATGCTCTGAGCCAACCCATAAAAAAAATAACTTGCGGTACAATGCGTATGAGCTGGTAGTCTACCTACTGCATAAGCAGTGCGAGAAATAGTCGTAGTTCCTCAAAGACTCTTTGAAGAAATGGGGACTTTTGATGAGAAAGGATAATTATCAAAAATGGAAAGCTGATGGTTTAGTACAATCAAAACTTAAATTAATTAAAGAACTTGCTAGTCGTTCATGTGGAATGGGAATAATTGCTACTGAATTAGGTATAGCAGAAAACACCCTTTATTCACTGAGAAAAAAATATAAAGATGTCGATAAAGCATATGTTGATGGTAGGAACTTACTCCAAAAATCTTTACTTGAAAAGATGTATGAACGAGCAATGGGTTTAACAATTACTAATGAAGACCAAATAATTGAACAAACACCAACAGGAACCAAGAAGAAAATAATTAAACAAACAAGAACAATTATAGGCGATATGGGTGTTGCTAGATATTTGCTTATCATCAACTTTGGTAAAGAATTCAGTGAGAAGAAATACGAGCTAGAACTATCTGAACAAAAAGTATTAGAAAAACAAAGGGAGAACGAATGGGAACCTTTAGAAATTGGAGATATTAATGCAAATAACAAGAAAAAACGTAAGTGATTTAAAAGAGTATGAAAATAATCCTAGAGAGAATAATCATGCTGTTGAAGCCGTTGCTAACTCAATAAGAGAATTCGGATTTAAAGTTCCGATTATTGTTGATGAAAATAACATCATCATAGCTGGACATACTAGATATAAAGCAGCCATAAGCCTAGGACTAGAAGAAGTTCCGTGTATTGTAGCGAGTGACTTAACACCAGAACAGGTAAAAGCATTTAGACTTGCAGACAATAAAGTTGGAGAAATTGCAACGTGGGATTTAGAAAAGTTAAGACTAGAACTTGAAAATATAGAAGGACTCGATATGAGTCTTTTTGGCTTTGAAATAGAAGATGAACCAGAAGAATTATTTGAAGATGATTTTGATCCAAACGAACACATAACAGAAATACCATTTTCAGAATATGGAGATTTGTATATATTAGGTAATCATAGATTACTTTGTGGTGACTCAACAAAAAAAGAAGATATTGAAAAGTTAGTAGATAAAAACATTATTGATTTAGTTTTAACAGATCCACCATATAACGTTGATGTTGGAGCTAAAGGCGATGGTAATGAACAATTTGATAATAGAAGAATCAAAAATGACAACATGAGCTCAGATGACTTTTTAAACTTTTTAGTAAAAGCATTTAGTAATATGAGAGATGTTTTAAAAGAAGGCGGTTCTTACTATGTTTGTCATGGTTCAAGTTCATTAGTAGAATTTGATAAAGCATTACAATTAAATAATTTAAAACCAAGACAACAACTCATCTGGAATAAGAATACATTAGTATTAGGTAGACAAGACTTCCAGTGGCGACATGAATGCATCTACTACGGATGGAAAGAAGGTAAAGCTCATTACTTCATCGATGATAGAACTAAAACAACTGTAATAGATGCACCAAGTCTAGATTTCAAATCAATGAAAAAAGAAGAGTTAATTCAAAGGTTAGATGACATCTATTCCTTAAAGAATAGCGTTTTAAATCATGATAAACCAGCCAAGAATGATTTACATCCAACAATGAAACCAATCTCGCTTTTAGGTGACTTATTAAAATACAGTTCATTACCAGGACAAAATGTATTAGATCCTTTTGGTGGAAGTGGTTCAACTCTAATTGCTTGTGATGAGCTTAAAAGAAATGCATTCTTAAATGAATTAGATGAAAACTATGTTGATGTTATTGTTAAAAGATACATTAATTTAAAAGGTAGCAATGAAAATTGCTATTTAATAAGAAATGGCTCTAAACAGCCAATTAGCGAAATAGATTTTTTTAATAATTAAAGGGAAAGAAACATTACATGATAAAAACAAGTGAATCAGTCCTTAAAGGACATCCAGATAAAATCTGCGATGGAATAGCAGATTATATACTAACTAAATTAGTTAATGAAGATGAAATTACTAGGGCTGGTATTGAATGTCTTATAAAAGATGAACTGCTAGTTATAGCAGGAGAAATATCGACTATAGCAAATATTGATTATAAAAAAACAGCAAAAGAGTATCTAGAACTGATTGGTTTAGATAGTAATGAATTTAATATTCTAGAAAAGATAAGTGTTCAATCTAGTGATATTGCATTAGGCGTTGATAAGGGTGGTGCTGGTGATCAAGGGATAATGTATGGTTATGCAGAAAAAGGTACTGAAGAATTAATGCCACTACCTATTGTACTGACAAGATTACTTGCTAAAAGGTTGGATGAGTTAAATAATGAATATTCACATTTCTTTGGTAGAGATGGAAAATGTCAAATATCAATTGAATACGAAAAGGACATTCCTAAAGAAATAAAAACAGTAGTTGTCTCTCTTCAAACCAAACCAGGAATAACAAGAGATGAATATGAACCGTTAATTTTCTTAAGAGTACATCAAGTACTTCCAACAAAACTAGTTACAAAAAATACAAAAGTATTAATAAATCCGACTGGAGAATTTGTAAAAGGTGGTTCATATGCTGACTCTGGATTAACTGGTAGAAAACTCCAATGTGATAGTTACGGTGGATTAGCACTTCATGGCGGTGGTGCCTGGAGTGGAAAAGATTTAACTAAAGTAGATAGATCAGCAAGTTATTATGCAAGATATATTGCTAAAAATATTGTTGCAGCTAATCTAGCAGATAAGTGTGAAATAGGTATTGCCTACGCTATTGGTATTGAAGAACCAGTAGGAATATCAATTAATACGTTTGGAACATCAAAGATAGATGAAGAAAAATTATTAAAAGTAATTAATAATGTCTTTAACTTTAAACCTAAATCAATAACTAAAGAAATTGGAACAAAAGACTTTGTAGAACTAGCACAATACGGACAAGTAGGAGTTTTAATTAACGAGCTACCTTGGGAACGACTAGACAAAGCAGACACGCTAAAAGAACAAACAAATGACTATTAGAGAGTTTTATAATTCATCTGCTTGGCAAAAGCAAAGAAAATATAAGATGTTACAAGAAAACTATAAATGTGCTAAATGTGGTGGTGTTGCAGTAGATGTTCATCATAAAATTACATTAACAGAACAAAATGTTAACAACTATAATGTTTCAATGAATTTAGATAATTTAGAATGCTTATGTAGAACTTGTCACAATCAAGAAACTCACTCAATTAAAGTCAGTTATACATTTAATGAAAATGGAGATCCTATAGAAAAATAGGGTCTTTTTTGATATAATTTATATGGTGGTGCTATGTTAAGAGATAAGATAAGAAATACTGAAAAATTCAATAGTGAAGAAAAAGAAAAATTAATAGAGATTGTAGAAGATTTATATTTTTATTGGACAAAATTTGAGATACTTAAAGACTCAGTTGTAATGGCAAGAAATTTTAGTAAACCATCTCCGAATAAATATATGAGTCCATTGTCTGAAATACCAAGATTGGACTTAGCTCTAAACTATAATTCGTTTGTTGTTGCCTTTGTAAATGCAGCATGTTTTTTTGAACCTAGTAAAAGAAGAAAAGATGATAGATTTCTTTTGGATTTTCTAAAAAAAACAAATGATAATAATGAATTATTGTACAAATTATCAGTATTTCTTTATAATGATGAAGGACTAGTTGTGCCATATAGCAACGAATCTTTCAAAATAATTATAGAAAATCTAATAAATGAATTAGAATTAGAAATAGAGAAAGAATATATAAAAGAAATAAAACTTTATAGGCATAAAGTTTTAAGTCATCATACTTATGTTAAACCACACGACTTTAAAGAAGAAGTTTCAGATTTTTTAATGGAGGCAGTTAACTTTTTAGAAGAATTTCTATTGTTAAAAGTTTCAAGAATTATTACACAAGTATACCATTCTAACCTACCACCAATAATAGATAGTATAAATTTATTTAGAAGAAAAATGAAACCAAACTTAATGGATATTGTTGAAGTTACTGTTGAGTTTAAAATAGATGATGAAACAATTAAAAATAAGATATTAGAAGATGAATTATATGAGCAACTTAAAAATATAATGGGAATGCATAAATATGAAGAAAAAGGAAACAACATAATACTTAATTATTTTAATTATTCTTCATTTTATGATAGAGAAATAAATGAAGGTATAAAAGATAACGGCCAGTTAGAAGTAATACATAAAATAATACACAAGTATAAAATTTTTGGTTCTATGGTGAATCAATCAATAGTGGATCAATAACCCCCCACTGCTCCAAAAAAATCTTATAAACCCACACCGAACGCCCCAC
>CAZRJV010000085.1:0-4516 GCA_964600625.1 uncultured Acholeplasmataceae bacterium | reverse complement strand
ATTGAATTAAGCGCTTACATTATGTTATTATAAATATATATAATATAGTAGAGGTGAAAGAGATGATTATTGGTGTTCCAAAAGAAATTTTATTAAACGAGTTAAGAGTTGCAGCCACTCCGCAAACAGTCAAAAAATTAATCAAAGACGGTCATAGTATTTTAGTTGAAAAAGGTGCTGGTGAAAACTCTTTTTATCATGATGAAGAATATATTGATGCCGGTGCATCAATTATTGATTGCGTAAAAGAGTTATACAGTCAAGCTGAAGTTATACTAAAAGTTAAAGAACCACAAATAAATGAAAAATTAGGTGTTCACGAAATTGATTTAATGCATGAAGGACAAATCCTAATTACATTCCTTCATCCAGCTAGTCCTCAAAACCATAAAATGGTTTTAAAACTAGCTGACAAAGGAATTATTTCACTTACTTTAGACGGAGTTCCAAGAATCTCAAGAGCTCAACCAATGGACCCATTATCAAGTATGTCTGCTTGTGCTGGTTATAAAGGTGTTTTAATTGCTGCTAATAGTATTTCTAAATTTATGCCAATGGTTGGATCAGCAGTAGGAATGATAAAACCAGCAACTGTTTTAGTAGTTGGTACTGGTGTTGCTGGATTACGTGCGATTGCAACAGCACGAGGACTCGGGGCACAAGTTTTTGCTGTCGATATTAGAGAAGAGGCTAATGAACAAGCTAAGTCACTTGGTGCTAGAATAATTGATTTAGATATTCCAAGCAAGATTGCCGTTAGTAAAGACGGTAAACACGCTAATGAACTTCCAGATAAGTATTTACAAAAAGAACGAGAAGTTTTAAGTGAACACGTTAAAAATGCTGATATTGTTATTCTATCAGCATTAGTATTTGGAAAAGAAGCTCCGATTATTATTACTAAAGAAATGGTTGAGTCGATGAAACCAGACTCATACATCGTCGACATTTCAATTGATCAAGGTGGAAACTGCGAACTATCAGTCGCAGGAGAAGTAATTAAACATGGTAATGTTACAATTGATGGAACAAAAAATTTACCAGGTTTAATTCCAACTAGTTCAACTTATATGTTCGCAGAAAATGTTTATAATTTAGTTAAATATGTCATTGTTGATAACAAACTTAATCTTGATTTAAAAGATGAAATCATTTCATCGATACTTGTCACTCATAAAAATAAATTAGTTCATGAAGGAACTAAAGAAGCTATGAGGAAACATAAATGACAACATTACAAATTATTTTATTAGTAATATTTTTAGGATCAAGCATTATTGGATATTTTTTAATAAAAAATGTTCCATCACTGCTTCATACACCGCTTATGAGCGGTATGAACGCATTTTCTGGAATTACCTTAATAGGTGCAATAGTAGCAACATCAATCGTATTAAAAAATGATCCAAATAATATACTATCAATTATTTTAGGATCACTAGCAATATTAGTAGCTACAATTAATGTTAGTGCTGGTTTTTTAGTTACTCACCGGATGCTATTAATGTTCAAGGAGAAAAGCCATGATTAGCAATCTAGCATACTATATCATTTCTGGTGTATTAGTTTTATTTGTTTTCTTAGGAATATTACTTTTAAGTAAACCAAAGACTGCTAAAATTGGAAATGGTATATCAGCAAGTGCAGTAATACTGGCAGTAGTTTTAACAATTTTAAAATATGAAATATATGATCAATGGCTATTATATATTGTAATTGGCCTAGGAGTAATTATTGGAGCAGTACTAGCATATCGGATTAAAATGATTAAAATGCCTAATATGATTGCTATATTAAACGGCTTAGGTGGCTTAGCTAGCCTAATCGTTGGTATATTTGCAATTTATCAAATAGGTAGTGATAATAGTTATTTTAGTGTAATTTCAGCAATGCTAGCAATTGCAATAGGGACTATAACATTTATCGGAAGTATTATTGCATTTTTAAAACTTGGCAATCATATTACAAGTCGGCCAGTCAAAATAAAAGGATACACTATAGTAATAATTACTACTATAATAATACTGTTTGGATTTGTTATAGCAACTTATTTTATTCCGATTAGTCCGATATATTTAATTATTATCGGACTAGTATTATCATCATTTGTTGCGATTATATTTACTATTGCAATTGGCGGTGCGGATATGCCAATTGCAATATCACTACTAAATAGTTTTTCAGGTATTGCAGCCGCAATATCCGGGCTTGCAATTGGAGAAATAGTTTTAGTTTCATTTGGTAGCGTTGTTGGAGCGTCGGGATTAATATTAACTAAAATTATGTCTAGGGCCATGAATAAAACGCTAATAGAAATAATTACCGGACGAACAACACAAACGCCTTCAAGTGATAATAATGTGTATTTGAATCAATATGAAGATGAAGAAGATGTTATCGCAGATAACCCAAGGGAAGTGTTTAACAATGCTAAAGATATTATTGTTGTACCAGGGTATGGAATGGCGATTGCTCAAGCCCAACATTTAGTTAGGGAGTTGTACGATATTTGTATACGAACAAATAAACAAATTCGTTTTGCCATTCATCCGATTGCCGGAAGAATGCCAGGACATATGAATGTGTTACTCGCAGAAGTTAATATTGATTACGATCATTTATTTGACTTAGATGATATTAATGATGATTTTACAAACGCTGATTTAGTTATTGTCATTGGCGCTAATGATGTTATTAATCCAGCAAGTAAAACTCATGAGGGAACACCAATTTATGGAATGCCAATATTAAACGTTAGTGACTCTGGGCACATATTTATATTTAACTACGATTTAAAACCAGGTTACGCAGGAGTAGAAAATCCGTTATATATGCGAAAAAGCGGTGTTACATTATTTTTAGGAGATGCTAAAAAAACATTAGAAGAGTTTTTAGAATTGTTATAATCGTTTAGTTAAAAACACTAGAAAAATTTTCTAGTGTTTTTTTAAGTGTAATAGATTAGATATAATACTAAATATTTGCTAAACTATTTATTGGTGAATTTATGGCAAGTATTAAATTAAAATTTAAAGACTTTATCGGCAACAAAGCTTTTTATAAAATGGCGTTTGCAATTATTATCCCAGTAGTAATCCAACAAATCATTTTATCAACAGCAGGCTATGTCGATAATCTTATGATTAGTTCATACTCAGATGTAGCTTATTTGGGGGTTTCTACTTCAAATCGGTTTATTTTTGTAATGAACTTTTTCTGGATTGGTATTGCCTCAGCCATTTCAATTTTTATTGCCCAATATAACGGAGCTAAAATGAAAGAAAAGCTTCGTGATCTTATCCAATTTGCACTGGTATTAGCAGTAATAATTGGAATCATTTCGATGGCCTTAATATATTTTGTTGGACCTTGGGTCCTACGTCAGTTTATTAGTGGTAACACTGAAGGTGAATTAGAAAGTGTTAAAGCTGGTACTCAATATATTCAAATTATTGGTTTAGGTGCCGTAATAATATTAATTAACTTTGTTGTTTCAACAATGTTTAGAGCTTTAGGTAAACCTAAAATTCCAATGTTTGCAGGTATTGCTGGTATAGTTGTTAATATTGGTTTAAACTTTGTTTTGATCTTTGGATATTTAGGATTTCCAGCTATGGGTCCAACCGGTGCTGCAATAGCAACCGTAATTTCTAAAGTAGTAGAACTTGGTATCTTAGTTGTAATTTCACTGTTTTTTACTGAAGACAAATATGCACGTAAAATTTGGAAACGAATTTACTTTGACAGTCAATTAGTTCTCATGTATTTTAAAAAAGGTGTTCCAATTATTTTAAATGAAATGATGTGGGCAATTGGAGTCCAATTGATGGCACTGTTTATTACTTGGAAAAATCCAGTATGGTTACAGTCATATAACTATTTTCAAAACATAACAGATTTATTCTCAGTTTATTATGCTGGGCTAGCAACCGGAACTGCAGTTTTAGTTGGATCTGCCTTAGGAGCTAATGAATTTGACCGTGCTAAAGATATATCACGGAAGTTGATTGGTTTAATGTTTATGACCACAATTGCAGCAATCATCCTAGTAGTTAGTACATCTCCATTACTATTAATGTTACTAACAAATGATCCAATGCATTATTGGAATGCGTACTATCTAGTATTAATAAATTCAGGATTAATTGTATTCTATGGCTTTAATTCAATGGTTTTTTACACTCTAAGAGCGGGTGGAGACTCATTAAAAGCATTTTTCTTAGACCAAGTTCCGATGTATCTTTTAGGAATACCTATTACAATTTTACTGGCACTGATGGAACCAAAATGGCAAATTGGCTTACTTGGAATATTTGCTTTAACAAAAGTTGTAGACATTATTAAAATGTTTATCGCAATTCATTTTTACAGAACTGAAACGTGGTTAGTTAATCTAACAATTACTACAACACCAAAACTAGAAGAAACGGCTTAAATAAAATAAAAAAACGGATTATAAAATCCGTTTTTTTATATACTGAAATTTATTAATATTGGGTGATGGTCAGATAAAAAC
>CAZRJV010000084.1:0-4531 GCA_964600625.1 uncultured Acholeplasmataceae bacterium | reverse complement strand
ACTTTAATCCAAGTATTTATACTTACACAATTACAGTTCCTTACAATTTAGCATCAGTCACTTTAAATGTTGCTACAACTTCAGCAACAGTATATGGTGCGGGAACTAAGAGCTTTGGTGCAAGTTCATCTGTTACCTATGAGATGTATCTTGTTTCACAAGATTCAACAGTTCAAACGGGAACCTACTTTATAGTTGTTGAGCGTGAGGCGGCACTTACAAGTAATAAACTTTCAAGTTTACTAATTAATGAACAAGATATGCTTAATTTTAATCCTGACGTTACTCAATATGAGATTACTCTATCTGTTCAAAAATTCACTAATATTTTGATTTCTGCTACAGCTGAGGACTCATCTGCAGTTATTAGTGGAGATATTGGTGGACATAGATTAGTTGAAGGAACACAAAGTTTTGTTATTGTTGTTACTGCTCAAAGTGGTAATAATAGAACATATACAGTGATTGTAAACTATGTGCAAAGCAATGCGTTACTAGAGGATATATTAATTTATACATCTAATAACGAGGAATATATTCCAGATGAGGCAACATTATTTAAAGGTCTATCTTTTGATCCGGAAACTTTTGAGTATACAATAAAAGTTGACAAAATGGTTAAGACATTTAATATTAGTGGAGCTGCTCAAGATTTAGCTAATGCATTAGTTATTGGATTCGGAACATATGATTTAGAAGATACTGGTACAAAAATCAATATCTTTGTTCAATCTGCTGATGGTAAACAACTAGAAAAATATGTTTTAAATATTTTAAAAGAAGATTTACCTAGCAATAATTCAAAACTTAAGGATTTAAAAATAAATAATGGTGAGTACAAACTTACATTTGACCCAAATATCAGAAGCTATTCAATTACTGTAAAGAATGATGTTACTAATTTAGATGTTGAAGCAATTACTGATTGTCCGTATGCTGCAGTATCAATTACTGGTTCTGAACAAATAGATGAAGGTAAAAACGTATTAATGGTCTTGGTACAAGCTGAAGATGGAAGTGTTTCTTTCTATCAGGTATCAGTTATTCGTGATTCTGCACCAGATTATTTCTTGTTAGTAATGTTAATCGTGGCATTTTTAGTTTGGGTACTTACAATTATATATTTCTTAATTTTCTCTAATAGAAATAAAAAAGGCAAAAACCGACCAGTGGTTATTTAAAAATCTGATGGGAAGGTGGGTAAAACCACCTTCTGCATTAGATAGGAGGCAAAATGTATTATTTATCATCTACAAAAAATATAATTCTAACAATCAATTTAATGGTGGTGTTTGCTTTACTAATATATATCTTTTATAGAGTTATTAAGAAAGAATCAAAATCTTATAAAAAGAGAAAAGCACTATCTATTAATGATATTGTTAGATACAAGGTATTATACAAATTTTTAAAGTTTCAAATATATAAAAATAGTGATGTTAATGAATTTACTTTACTTATGGTAAGTATAGACAATTTTGAAACAGTTGGTAAATATCTTAACAAGGAAGAAGAGAGTAGTTATCTAAAAAAGGTGGCAGCTAACTTAAGAATGAATTTACCCTTACATGGAAAAATGGCTCAATCACCAGATAGGCCTAACTTTGTTATTTACTTACCAAAGATATATGAAGAAGAACAGATTCATCAGATTACTAAGAAATTCAAACTTTCTGCTGAAAAGAAGATAAATATTCGTGATGCAGTATATATTCAAAAAAATGTTAGTATTACATATACTATTTATCCAAAACATTCAAAAGAGCTGGATGAACTATTAAGTAATTTGAAGTTAACTATGTTACAAGTTAAAAGACAAAATGGTAATTTAGTTATGAGTTTTGACAAGGGTTTAAAAGAGTTTCATCCTGAAAGATTTGAAATTTTAAAAAATGCAATTAAAAATGACGAAATGAAATTATATTACTACCCTATATTTGATCCGATTAATAGGGAAATTTATGGGACAGAAGTTATAGTAAATTGGGATAATAAAACAAATGAAATCAAAACATTAAGAGATTTATTGTTTTATGCTGAAACATCAAATGATGAGTATTGGTTGGGTTTATGGGTATTTGAAAAAATGCTTGAAGCCCACATGAATTTATTAAAAGTAATGGATACAAAAGAATATTATATATTTATGCAAACTAGTATTAAACAGTTTAATAATGATGATATAATCGAAGTTGTTGAAAGAATTACTAGAAAATATCATGTTGAACCAAGAAGAGTTGTATTTCAAATTGTTAATCCAATTGAAGCTAATTCATCTATTAAATTGATGAAAAATATTATAGAACTTGAGCGTTTAGGTTTTAAATTCTGTATTGAAGTCAATAAGATAGAAAATAGATTAAAAGTTATTATTAATGAGTATTTAGTAAGCTTTATTAAAATTAGCAAAGACCTAATTCTAAATGAAAAAACCGACACATTAGATTTAGAGAAATATGCTAGGGATAAAAATGTTGATATAATTGTTACAGATATTAAGAGCATAGAAGAAGGTAATAGTTTTGTTGATAGGGTTACTTATCTTCAAGGGAACCTCGATGGTTTTCCTTGTGTAAAAGAAGAATTATTATCACTTGTTACAAAATATCGTCGTTCACTATAAGGAGGGTTAAGTTATTATGGAACAATTTGCAAAATGGTTTATAGATTTTTTCCAAAAACTGCTTAGAGATATTGGCGATTTTTTTGTGCAAATCTTTGATGCTGTATATAAGCTGTTTTATCCAAATATTAAATCATATATTTACGATTTTAAATCAGCTTCAGCTACATTTTCTTCAACTGAAATGATTTTGGCTGTTTTAGCAATCGTAATAGTCGTCTTATTGTTTTTAGGTCTGTTGTTTCTAATATTTATTCTACTTAGAAAGTATATTAGATTCACTAAAGAAGAGAAAACCAAAGATGAATTATTTCATGAGATTTCTAATTTAAATAGTCAATTAGCAGTTTTACTGGATGGTAAAAATGCATCTGTCGCTTTAGGTAATGAAGATTTAGGATTTGATACTAGTAGTGGAGTAACTTCACCAAGACAAAAAGAATCTAGAAAATTAGAAAAAGGTCGATTTGTTAAATTGGTTAGAGTTGATGAAAAATATCGTTATTCAATTTTACCGACTAAAATGACTGAAAAGAATCAAATTGGTTTGCAAGAATTAGTTAACAGATTTATTCATTATTCTGGTTCAGAACTTGGTCTTTTCTATGATAAAAAAACTATCTCAACATTCTTTGCTGGAATGGCAGCATCTAAAATATTAATACTTGAAGGTATTTCAGGTACTGGTAAAACATCTCTACCATATGCCATGGGAAAATTCTTTTCTAATCCAGCCTCTATCATTTCTGTTCAACCTTCATGGCGAAACAGAACAGAAATGCTAGGTTATTTAAATGAATTTACCAAGAAATTTAATGAGACTGAGTTTCTAAAAGTATTGTATGAAGCAACCTATAGAACAGATGTAAACTTCATTGTATTAGATGAAATGAATTTAGCTAGAATTGAGTATTATTTTGCTGATTTCTTAAGTATGTTAGAAATGCCTAATCCTAATGAATGGTTGATTGATTTGGTTCCTGATCAAATTAGTAGTGATCCAATTCATTTAGAAGATGGCAAACTAAAGATATCTCAAAATATCTGGTTTGTAGGAACAGCCAATAAGGATGATTCAACTTTCACAATTACTGATAAAGTTTATGATAGAGCTTCTTCAATATCTATGAACAGAAAATCTGATGATATTGGTTATGATCCAACTGATTCAGTTGTAATGAGTTTTGATTACTTAGACAAGTTATTTAAAGATGCTCAACAAGAATTTGAAATTAGTCCTGAGATAATGGATAGTTTATATAAACTAGATATGTTTATCTCAGAGAAGTTTGAAATTGCTTTTGGAAATCGTGTAATGAAACAAATCAGAACTTTTATTCCTGTCTATATAGCATGTGGGCAAGATGAGCTAGAGGCATTAGACTATTTGGTTTCTAGAAAAGTAATTAGAAAATTTGAAACACTTAATTTGCCTTTCTTACAAACAGAACTTGAAGAACTTGAAATTTTATTTGATAAATTATTTGGTAAGGATAAGTTTGCTGAATCAAGAAAAATGCTTGATTCATTTAGTAAAATGTTATAGACCGGTATTATACAATGAAAAAAAAGTATGATGCAGATAAGTTTTTGTTTAATGTAATGTTAAACGTGGATAAACTTGAGTTAGAGAATGATTTCCCAAGTATGTTTTATGACTCATATTACCGAGGTAAAAGAGAAATATCACAGAAACAAGAAATTCTTTCTAAGAGGTTTGATATTAAATGGATTGAAACGATTGAATCATATTTGAATAGTTTAAGTATTATTGCAAGAACTGTTAAATCTAATTTAAAATATGAATCTGAGGTTGTCCCAGTTGAACTTGCTCGAAATATTAGTAGTGAGTCAGTAGTTCATTTAACAAGTCATACTGAGAATATTAAGGAAATTACTGAGGAGGGT
>CAZRJV010000083.1:0-4666 GCA_964600625.1 uncultured Acholeplasmataceae bacterium | reverse complement strand
TTGAACTCGTTCAAGAATATGTCAGTTTGGAAAAGCGCGGCAAAAACTATTTTGGGTTATGCCCTTTTCATGATGAAAAGACCCCATCGTTTTCCGTATCTCCGGAAAAAAACATTGCAGTTTGTATGGGTTGTGGTAAAGGGGGAAAACCAATAACCTTTTATCAACAAGTTAAAAATATTTCATTTGCCGAAGCAGCGCGAGAACTAGGAAAAAAACTAGGAATTACTGTTAGCACAGCGTCGACACAAACAAGGTTCAAGTTGGAACATGAAGCTATGAAGTTAGCAGCTGGTTTTTATCAATTTACTCTTTATAATACTCCAGAAGGACAAGAAGCGCTAAAGTATTTATACAATCGTGGTTTAAATGATGAGACGATTAAACATTTTGAAATTGGTTTAGCAAACAATGATTTTCAAGCTCTTTCAAATTTTTTACTAGATCAAAAATTTGAACCAGCTTTATTAATTAAACTGGGATTAATTACTAAATCTAGTAATGATGATAAATACTATGATATTTTTAATTATCGGATTATCTTTCCAATTAAGGATAAAAACCTTAATGTCATCGGTTTTAGTGGCCGCTCACTTGAAAGTAATGCTGAAATTAAATATATTAACAGTAGTGAAACACCACTCTTTAAAAAGGGAGAAACGTTGTATCATCTATATGAGGAAACTGATATTATTAAGGAAAGAGATGAAGTCATTTTGTTTGAGGGATTCTTTGATGTAATTTCAGCCTATCAAATTGGATATAAAAATGGTGTTGCTACTATGGGAACTGCGCTAACTGATGACCAAGCGAGAATGATTAGAAAACTTGCTAAAACTGCTTTAATAGCCTATGATGGTGATCAAGCTGGTATTCAAGCAACTAACAAAGCGATTCCTAAATTGAAAAATGCTAAATTGGATGTTAACATTTTACTAATTCCTGGTGGAATGGATCCTGATGATTATATAAGAAAACATCAAACAAAAGGTTTTCAAAAATTATTAGAAGAAAACGTGAAAGACTCATATCGTTATTACTACGATGATTTCTTATCGAAATTAGATCGAAGTAATGCCAATTCAGTGCAGGTCTTCCAACAAAATGTTAATTTGCTATTTAAAGATGCTGGAGATATCGTAAAAAAAATGTTTCAAGCTGAAATCTCTGAATTGCTCGGTTTTGATTTTGTCTTTAAGGAAACCTCCTATGACTCAAAACCTTTACCAGAGAAAAAAGTTGAGAAAAAAATAGTTAATGACCGTTTTGCAAACGCGGAAATATCATTGATTTGTGATTTGCTAAGAACAGATACTCATCTTGAACTAATAAAAAACGAACTAATTCCAAATATTTATGTTCGTTTAGAAAATTATGAAATACTTGAAGCAATTATTAATTATTATAATCACCGAAATCCACTTATTTTATCAGATTTTAAAGCTTTATTAAGTGATAACTTACGAGAATATCTAGAAAGAGAAATGAATCTTAATACTGAGTGGGTTAATGGTATTTTGTTAAAAGAAAAAACGGTACAAAAATTTATCAAAATTATTAAAGAATATGACATCCAAAGAAAAATTGATTTGCTTGTTGAGCAAATGGATGAGGATAATGTGAAAAGATCGCTAGAAAATTTAGATGAGATTACTAGATTAAGAAATATTCAAAAACAATTACAAAGGAAGTTGATATAATGAATAGCTATAACCAAGCCCTCAAAGAATTAATTGATAAATCAGCACCAGATAAAATATTATTTTATGATGATATTTTTGATTACTATTCAGATAGTGATGACGAGTTTATTAAAATAATTAAAGACTTAGAAAAACAAGGAATTGAAATTTATGAAGATGAAGCTGAATATGAAGAAATCGTCTTAAGCCAAACGCAATTCTTAGATTCAGTTATTGACGAGGAACCAAACGAATTAGATCTTTCTGATTTAGAAGTTGAAGAAATTGAGCAAGATATTTTTTCTCAAATTATGTCAACTAATACTGCTAGAGTCGACGACCCTGTCAAAATGTATTTAGCTGACATCATCCAAATTCCGTTACTAACTGCTGAGCAGGAAGTTGATTTGGCGCGCAAAATTTCATTTGGACGTGAAGCACGGGAACAACTTGAATACATGCGTCAAGAAGATTCGTTATCACCAGAAGATGAAGAAGAACTACAACATGTTATTGAGATTGCTGATATTGCTAAACATAAATTAGTTGAAGCTAATTTTCGTTTAGTTGTTCATATGGCTAAAAAATTTGATAAAGGTAGTGTTGCTTTTATGGATTTAATTCAAGAAGGAAATCTTGGATTAATGAGAGCGGCTGATAAGTTTGAGTATGAACGGGGATTTAAGTTTTCAACTTACGCAACTTGGTGGATTCGTCAAGGCATCGCTAGATCAATTGCTGATCAAGGACGAACGATTAGAATTCCAGTTCATATGAATGAAACTATTAACAAAATGGGAAGAATTCAACGTCAACTCACGCAAGAATTCGGACGCGATCCTCTTGATGAAGAAATCGGTAAAGAAATGGGGATTACTGCTGAAAAGGTTCAATATATTAAACGTATTTCAAGAGAACCGATGTCACTTGAAAATCCCGTTGGTGAAGAAGAAGATTCCTCATTAGCAGATTTCATTTCTGATCCTACCGCTAGAACGCCTGAAGATCATATGATTGATGAAGCATTAATCACGGCATTAAATGAAGCCCTTGAAACCTTGACTGACCGAGAAGAAAAAGTTTTAAGAATGCGTTATGGATTACTAGATGGAAAAAATTATACCTTAGAAGAAGTTGGACGTGAATTTGGTGTAACAAGAGAACGGATTAGACAAATTGAGTCGAAAGCACTTCGTAAATTAAGATCACCTTCTAGACAAAATAAACTCAAAGAGGTATATAATACAAAAAGAAGGCAATAATGAAACGTTTAGATAAGATAGTTGAGTATCTAGAAGGCTATCAAGTGGCTTGTGATGTTGGAAGTGATCACGGCTATGTCCTAAAAAAAGCCTTAGATAAGCGATATATTAAAAAAGGTATTGCGGTAGAAATTGCCGATGGTCCCCTTCTTAATGCTAAGAATAATTTATCTAATTACCCCATCACTTTTTATTTAAGTAATGGTTTTGATAAAGTAAAGGAAGATTTTGACGTTGGTATTATTGCCGGAATGGGTGCTTATACCATTGTAGATATTTTAAAACGGGGCCCTATAAGAGACTATATATTACAGGCCAATGATAAAGTTGAAGTATTAAGAGAATATTTAACAAATAATGACTATACTATTTTGGATGAAGATATCGCATTCGAAAAGCATTATTATATTATTTTAAAAGTAGTACCAGGATATCAAAAATTAAGCGACGAACAAATTTATTTGGGACCGCATTTATCAACGAACAAGGATGCTAGAAATTATTATTTACAAAGATATAACTATCTTAGCAAAATAATTAAACAAGTTGACTTAGAAACTAAAGTGGATCTTGACAAAAAAATTGTGATGCTGAAGAAGGTGATAGAGTGAAATTAGTCGCAAAGTATTTAAAACCATATATATGGTTAATTGTAGGTGTAGTAATTTTGACTGTATTTAGAGCAATTACGGAATTATTACTACCTAATTATTTAGAAGTTTTAATTAGAGATGGAATTGACGTTGGTAGAACCGATGTTATGTGGAAATATGCCGGAATAATGTTTGTTATTATTATTGCTGGGGTTTTAGGCACTATTGTTTCATCTTTTTTAGAAGCAAGAATCTCGACAAATTTTGGATATGATTTAAGATTAGCTGTTTATGATAAAGTTTCTCAGTTTTCAATTGAAGAACTAAACTCGTTTACGGTTTCATCATTGATAACAAGAAGTACTCAAGATATCCAACAGTTACAAGGTGTTACTAACATGTCAATTCGAATGTTGATTTTCCAACCGATTTTAGCGGTTGGAGGAATTATCTTCGCGATTAAAACCCATGCCCCTTTATCTATTATAATTGCGGTTGGAATTGTCTCTTTAATTGTGATGTTAGCAACCATCTTTATGTTATCAATTCCTAAGTTTTCTATTATGCAAAGATTATATGACCGTATTAACTTAGTTACACGTGAAAATTTATCAGGTATACGGGTTATTAGAGCTTTTGATGGTGAAAAACATCAAGAACAAAAATTTGATGATGTCAATAAAGAAGTATATAAAACAGGACGCTATATTAATATCTTATTATCAATGTCTTGGCCATTCATGAGTGTTGTCATGGGATTAATGGGAACATTTATTATCTATTTTGCAGCTAGAGATTTTGTTAACGTTGACGGATTTGGTTATGAGTCATTAATTTCTTTAAATATTTATGCTTCAAGAGTTATCATGGCCTTTATGATGATGTCATTTTTATTTGTTATGATTCCAAGAGCTTTAGTATCTGCTAGAAGAATTAATGATGTCCTAGACCGACAACCTTCAATTGCTGATCCAAAAAACCCTCATCCGCTCTTTTATGATGATGGTAATTATTATTATTTCGATGAAAATGATGAACAAATCTATATTCAAGGAAAAGTTGAGTTTAAGGATGTTTGTTTTAGATATCCTGATGCAGAAGCATCAATGTTAAGAAATATTAACTTTAC
>CAZRJV010000082.1:0-4699 GCA_964600625.1 uncultured Acholeplasmataceae bacterium | reverse complement strand
TTAAATACATCACAAGACATTTCCCTGAACCTATTAAAGAGTTTATAAATAATTCAGAAGTTCTTAATGGGTACTATAAGAACATTATAAATTCTATTAAAAAAGCTTCAAGTGAAGTAAATGGAAGCTCTCGTTCTAATTCAAACTAAATGAAGAGCTAACTTTTGAAATCAATTTTTCATATAATATTGAAAATAGATTTTGTAAAAAAGGAGAATGAGTATGTTTGATAAAATTTTAATTCATGCTAATGATTTTTTTGAAGTAGCTAGGAGATGTGAATTTCCTGAAGGGGAAGTTACTAAAGATAATTTGCCATTAATTGTTCCGGAGTTTGTAAACCTTGCTTTTGCATGTGAACTATACATAAAATCTATTGCTGAATTCACAAATATTAATGTCAAAAAATCTCATAAACTGGATGAATTATTTAAAAAATTAAACATTCAAGATAGAGAGGCGGTTTACTCTCTTTGGAGAGTTTCTAATGGCAATAATATGGATGATCATGAGTATGTTAGGCAAAAGTTTAAAAATAACTTAGAAGCCAACACAGATGTTTTCACAAGATTTAGATATGCTCATGAATGGGCGACCACAACTATTAGTTTAGAACATAGTTTTACTGCTGAACAGTTTATGAAATTTTCACCATTGAGTGCAAGTAGACCTTTAGGGTCGCCACGTGTATATTCTGGATTTTTAAAGCAATTTGCTATATCATTAAAAACATATGCAGAACAACTAATGGGGAAACAATATAATTCGTAATTTAATATAAAATTCGTTAAATTAATGAATTCAATAATGATCTATAAAGTAAATGAATTTATTCAATTAGGTGATAAAGGTGCATAATTATTCCAACTCAGCTTATCAATTGCATTCAAGAGAACAAGAAAATGAAACAATTAAGCAAACACTAATTGTAACTGGAAATGGATTTGATCTGCAATGTGGATTAAAGTCTAGTTATTATGATTTTTTTAGTTGGTGTGAATTAAATATAAAGGGATTTAAAGACTTAAAAAACGCTAGAAATAGTACGTTTAATAGTCAAAGGCTAATTCAGGGGGCATTTGAAAATAATCCCAATCTAACAGTTTGGGATTTATACTTTATGTATAAAAGCACATTAACAAATAACAAATGGTGTGATATTGAATTTGAAATAAATGAATCTATCCAGTCTGATTTTTGGAACTCCATAATTAGTGACATTAACTATTTTCAAGATAATGGAAATTGGTCTTATCCCGATGAAGATTGGTTCTTTGCATGGATGATGAATGATAGATATTACAGTAATAATAATTGGCTGCACTTAAACTCTGGATTTCCAACTGGAATGATTAAAACAGTTCAAGTATCAAATGATGACTTTTACAGCAAGTTATTACTTGAATTAAATATTTTCGAGAAAAGATTCTCCAACTATATGGAAGAAGAATTAATAAGAAATGTCGATTATCACAATAACCAATCAAACCTTCTTAATAAATTAATAAAATCAACAACAAATGATTATGAATATAGTATATTGACGTTTAACTACACACCATATAGTTCGGAATGCAAATATATAAATATTCACGGTGATTTAAAATCGTTGATTTTTGGTATAAGTAACAATAACAACAAAAATAGTCTTGCCCATATATTTACAAAGTCATACAGAAGAATGGAAGAAGAATTGCCAATACTGGCTGATTTTGTATCAAACAAAGAAAATACTGTGATTTTTTATGGAGTATCGTTTAATAATTTGGATATTGATTATTATAGTATGATTATAGAACAATTTGGAAGCGACATATTGTATTTCTGCTATTCAGACTACGGAGAAACAAATAGAAAATCCGAGCATGAAAATGCAGTTAAAAAATTGGTTGAACAATTATCTATTGGGGATTTCTATAATTTGAAAGAAAAGGGAAAAATTAGAATCATAAAAGTCAATTAATATTTATGTTGATAACTAAAAATGAATAATGTAAAAGTAATCTATTCAATAATAGTGGTTTATGAATCCATTGGTTAGTAAATGGTATACTTATAAGAGTAATAGATAGTCATAATTTGGTAAATATGAGTACTTTTGAGTGATGGGAGAAATACAAATATGGTAAGTATTAAAGATGCAATTGAAATCATAAATTATGCTAAAACACTTGGAATCCAAGTATGGTTAGATGGTGGTTGGGGTGTTGATGCACTTTTGAAGGAACAAACAAGAGCTCATAACGATATTGACTTATTTATAGAAGAAAAAAACAAAGAAATCTTTATAAACCTTTTACTAGCCAAAGGGTTTAATGAAGTAATAGAAATCTATACGACAAATGATCATACGGTTTGGAAGGATAAATTGGGCAGAATTATCGATCTACACATATTTAGATTAAATAATAATGAAATCATCTATGATGGTATGAAATTTTCAATTGATATTTTTAATGGTAAAGGCAAAATAGGTAATATTGAAGTAAATTGCGTCAATGCTGAAGCGCAAGTATCATTTCACTTGGGATACGAGTTTGGTGAAAAAGACGTCCATGATGTTAAACTACTTTGTGAAAGATTTAACATTCCAATTCCTGAACAATATAAAAATAAATAGATTCAATAATCTGTGTTTATGAATCCATCAAGGGTAAAATAGAGTATGTTTAGATACCTTTATATATACTTTTAAGGGAAAATAAAGGAAAATTAGAAAAAGAGTAAAAAACACCTAAAAATAAACGAAATATTTAGGAAGAGTTAGTGAAATTTGGTGAAGATGCAACTGCTCCAACAGCACCAACAAGAGAAGGCTATGAATATGTGGTAGATAATGGATACGAACTAGATTTTTCAACAAGACATCAACATGAAATATATATTAGTGACCCAAGAAAAATAGGTCTAAACAAACTGAAAACGATTATTAGACATCCAGTAAAAATAAAAAATCAATTTAATACTATAATTTATGATGTCTTCATTGAATCAATGAAATACATTTAAGAATAGATTAAGAGCGAGGGTATAATATGGAATTTAACAACAAATTTGATACTATAATAGGCGATCGAATTTTCCTTAACATTATCGATAAAAATCAAGGTAATCAAGAGAAATTACCTTTTTATTACTATGATATCTATCTTTTAAACACAACCACGCAAATTGGGAAAATAAGTATCAGAATAGGACACAACTACCATTCTTATTTTTATGGAAACGTTGGCTATGAAATCAACGAAGAATTTCGTGGAAATCACTACGCTTTAGAATCCGTAAAACTCATAATCAATGTTGCAAAGTACCATCATATGAAGCATCTAATTTTGTCTTGTGAGGAAGATAATGTTGCATCGTATAAAAGTATAGAAAAGTTAGATGCACAATTAATTGAAGTTGTTACTCCACCAAAAGAATATATTTTCCATTATGAAGGGATTGAACCACATCGAATATATAGGTTAGACATTTGATTGTTAAAAGATTTGTTTTTTGAACTATATCATAAATTGTAGTGGTGAATTCTAGTCTTACAAGAATTAGAGGAGTGTCAATTACTTAATGGTGAAATAATTAGTAACTTTATAATGAAACATGGTTTTAAAAGCCAAAACATATATTATTTATTTTCCAAATAAATTTTTTTTAAGAAAATTATATATCAATAATCAATATACATAAAGGGATATTAATATAATGAAGCGAATTAATAGAGCATTAAAGACAGTCAATTACAAATTATGGTTAGCCTTATTATTGGTGTTATTATTACCAACAATCTATCAAACTATTAGAATTTTCTTTCTGGGTAATATGCCAAATGAATGGGGCATTAACATTGCCAGTCAATTACAGTGGTTAAGCCTATTTTATGAAGTAATTCAAGAGGCGTTAATCTTACCACTGTTTTTTTTAATGGGGAAATCTATTCTAGATAAAGAAGAATTAAGTAATAAAGTCAGATCTGGTATTTTAGTGACTGCAGGAATTTACGCTGTAATGTCAGTGCTGATAATAGTGTTTGCAAAGCCGTTAGTTGAATTCATGGCCCAAGATCAAGCAACCATTGAAGCAACCGTAACTTATATTAGGCTTGAAACTATTGCATCATTATTTGCCACACTTGTGAAATTTATCATGATTGTGTTTATCACAATAAAAAAAGATAAGATTATGTATATTTTACTTGGTGTCCAAATGGTCTTGTCAATTTTAATGGATACACTATTAATTAGTGAGTTATCATTTTCATTAAATGTTGGTGTTAATGGGATTGCTATTACAAATATTATAGTAAACGTAGTACTAATTTTAGTGGGATTATTTTTATTACATAAACAAAAAGTTATTATCTTTAGTAAAGAAAAATTAAATTTTACTTGGATGAAGAATTGGTTTAAAGTTGGTAAGTTTTCAGGGCTAGAATCGTTTTTAAGAAATCTTGCGTTTATGATTATGATAGTTAGAATGGTTAATATTGTTGCTGAACAGGGAAATTATTGGATTGCTAATAACTTTATATGGGGATGGATACTATTACCATCATTAGCCCTAGCTGATTTAGTTAAACAAGAAATCGCTTCAGATAAAGAAAACATTAGAAAGAAGACATTTGGTTATATTGCTTTAACCTCGATATTTGCAATAGCTTGGTTATTATCAATACCACTTTGGAAACCCTTTTTAAAATATG
>CAZRJV010000081.1:0-4713 GCA_964600625.1 uncultured Acholeplasmataceae bacterium | reverse complement strand
AACTCATCTCTGAACACACTACAATTAGATTTGGAAAAACTATTTGATTCTGATCTAAAAGAAGGTCATTACGGGTTAGAAAAGCCAAATTCATTAGATGAATATGTGTTATATATTGCTTTTATAATTTCGAGAATTGAAAAAGATTTATACGGCGGAGTTTCGATTCCCAATTTTGATTTTGTGATAGCTAAAGCCGTTAGAAAAAACTATCATCTAATCTTTATTGATGTGCTTACCAAAATTACCAATTTGTTAAATGTTAAGTTTGATATTGACGATTTAGTTAACAAACTAGGCGGTAACAAATTTAAACTTAACGATCGGCAATATGATGGGTTGTTAATTGAACAAAATATTTCAAAAGAACTGATCGATAAAATTTATTTAGAAGCAGAAAAAGAATTAGTTACCAAATTACAAAAAGCTTTAAACGAACTTCTTACTATTATCGAATTACTGCCAACTAAAACTAATCAAGGGGTTGCCAATATTTCAATAGCTTATGGTACTGATATCAGTGTTGAGGGTCGTTTAGTAACTAAAACGATATTAGAAGCAACCCAAAAAGGGCGAAGCCAACAGCACTTATCAACGACACCAGTTCAGATTTTTAAAGTTAAAGATGGGGTTAATACGAAAAGAAGAGATCCTAACTATGATTTATTTGAACTTGCTATAAAAACAACCGCAAAACGATTATATCCTAATTTTATGTTTCTAGATTCAACACCAAATATCATTAACAACTATAACAACGAGAAAAACGTTTCATATACCGCCACTAGAAATCGAATTATTACCAATCTAGTAGAATATAATGAAACACCGTTAGGACGGGGTAGTGTCGGAGAAACGATTGTTAACTTGCCAAGAATTGCCTTATCTTCAAAAGGAATTGAGGATTTTTATAATAAATTAGATCATTTATTAACGCAAGTAATTAATCAATTAGTAGAAAGGTATCGTAGTATTTCAAACTTGCGCGTTTCTCATCTACCATTTATTATGGGCAACAAAGCTTGGATTGATAGTGGTAGTCTTAATAAAAATGATAGCATCGCGCAAGTTATTAAAAACGGCTCACTTGATATCGGGTTTGTGGGATTAGCCGAAGCATTAACCGCTTTAACGGGTGCTCATCACGCCCAAAATGAAACAAGCCGTTTATTAGGACTTGAGATTATTGAAAAAATAAACTTAAAAATCAATACTGTTAAAGAAAAATATTATTTAAACTTTCAGTTAGTTGCTTCTTCTAAAGTTGATGTTTTTGATAACTTTGTGATAAAAGATCAAAATAAATTTGGTATCATCAAAGGAGTTACTGATAAATCTTATTATACCGATTCCTTTCATGTTCCTTCAAATTATCCGATTAATGCCGAAGATAAAATTAATATTGAAGCCCCATACCATAATTTGATACCTGGCGGACATATTACTTATATCGAACTAGGCGGACTAGAAGAAAATAAAGTGGATTCAATTAAAAAAATTATTAAAGTTATGAAAACAAAAAATATTGGTTATGGGGCGATTAATCATGACTTAGACTTTGATCCGGTTTGTGGATATTATGGGGTTGTTGAAACAAGCGAATGTCCTAATTGTCATCGAATTGAAAACCAAGATCAACCCTTTTTAAAATACCGACGTATTAATGATTTATTAATTAAACCAATTAATAATCTTTCTTATGAAATTGAAGAAGTAGCATTAAGAGTTAAAAATATAAATAATCTAATTCGAGTATCCGGATTTGTCAACGATTCGATTGTTGACGGTCCGGGAATGAGATTTGTGATATTTACTCAAGGTTGTTTAATCGGTTGTCCTGGCTGTCACAACCCAGAAACATGGGATGTTGATGGCGGCACTTTGATGGAAGTTGATGATATTGTTGCAATGTGGCGTCAAAACCCTTTAATTGAGGGAATAACCCTTAGTGGCGGTGATCCACTTTTACAACCGGATAAAGCCTTATATTTAGTTAAAAAAGCGAAAGAAACCAATCTCTCGGTCGTTGTTTACTCAGGCAAGTACTACCACGAACTTTTAGCTGAGAATAACCCTTATATTATTGAAATATTAACATTAGCAGATATTTTAATTGATGGTCCGTTTGAAATGGATAAATTAAATTTAGATTTAGCCTATCGCGGTAGTGAAAACCAAAGAATCATTGATTTAGTAAAAACAAGAGAGCGTGGACAAATCACCGAATATTTAGTATAATAGGACTTACCATGAAAGCAATCCTATTAGTTAACCGCGCTAGTGGTAGTGGAAAAACAGAGCACATCATCCAAACCGCAAAAAAAAGGTTTGAAAAAGAAGGATATCATTTAGATATCTATTTTTCAACGCGTGCACTTGATTTAGAAGACAAAGCGTTACTATGGGCCCAAGACTATGACCTTTATTTAGTTTGTGGTGGTGACGGAACCGTTCATGAGGTAATTAACGGGGTAATGAAATCAACAGTTAGACCGCATATTGCTGTCATCCCAGCTGGGACGGTTAATGATATTGCTAAAATACTAGGAATTCCTAAAAATATTGATAAGAATTTAGATTTAATTTTCAACTCTGATCCTGTTGAAATGGATATTAATCAAATTAATGATAATTATTTTACTTATGTTGCTGGGGCTGGTTATTTAACCGAAGTTAGCTACCAAGCCAAACAAGAAGAAAAAAGAAAGTATGGTCAATTAGCTTATTTAAAGACCGGCATTAAAGGATTAAGAAAGAAACCATATTTTAAAGCTAAGATCGAATGTAATGGCGTTACCATCGAAGACGAAATGTCTTTAGTTATCATGCTTTCAGCCAATCAGTTTGGTGGATTAAGATTATGGCAATTTTCTAAAAAAACCAAACTAAACGATGGCCTAGTTGATATTAGGATTTTTAAAGGCAGAAATTTAATTTTACTGGCACGACTAGTTTTATTTATTTTATTAGCCGGAAGAAAAAAATATAAAGAAATTCACTTTTCAACCAATCATGCTATTATTACCCCGCTTGATGTTAAACAATTATACTGGAATGCCGATGGTGAAAAGGTGACGGTTGGTAAAGTTGAGATCAAAGTTATTCCTAGAGCTATTAGTGTTTATGTCTCGGATAAACAAAAGAAAAAATTATTTTAGATGTGGTAACACATCTTTTTTTCAATAAAAAAGACACTTAAGTGTGTCTTTTCAAAAGGTTTAAATTTAAATTTGTATATTTGCTAATATAATAGTTTGGTTAAAATAATGGCAGGGGTAGAAGGATTCGAACCCTCACCTGAGGTTTTGGAGACCTACGTGCTGCCGTTGACACCATACCCCTAGCACAAACTATTATATCATAAAAAATATTTTTATTAAATTAAAGGATAATTGAAAAATTAATTATCGGTAGAGTCACTTTCTTCAAAATCAGCTTCAATAGTTTCATTTGTTTCCGGATGTGAATCTTCACTTTGATTAAAGTCCGCTTCCATTGTTTCTTGTTTTTGCATTTCACTAGCTTTCTTATCTGCTAACCGTTTTTCGGTTCTTGCTTGAGCGATTTTAGCTTTAACAATTTTATGAATAAACATGAAGTAGGTTGCTAGTAAAACTAAACCACCAACAATTAACATCGTAACAACAACGCCACGGTTATATTGTGATAGTTCTAATGGTTTATAGAAAATACTTGGATTAGCACTTAATTCCGCTTCTGTTGGAAAGTCACCAGCAATTTCATCAAAAACGAATTTATCTCGTGATAAATCAAGCGTTTGGTCAACTAAAGTGTTGGCATCACCTGAAGGTTGACGATTAGCAGTAGTAGCAGTGAAAACAATTGTAGGATCTTCATCTAATAATTCACCAGCTTCATTTGTTGGTGTATATAAAATACTAATACCGACTAAATCAGCGAAGCGATTATCTCCTAGTGATAATAGATTATCGTTAATTACCGCGGGAAATACCGGATCAACCATATAGGAATAAGCGTTGTTTGTTTGTTTAACATTTGGTAAAACTGCCGGATTAAATTCTAAGTTGACTTTAAATTGATATTTAGGAATGTAAGCATCATTAACGCCGCGCTCAATTTGCATCAAATTAGTTTCACCATCATATTGAAAAGGTTTAATTTCAATAACATAACCACTTACCAAAGTGGTTTTAGTAAAGAAGTATAGGGAACTAGTTTCAACAGAAAACTGAGCACGGTAAATATTTAACTCAAATAGTAATTTGGATGCCTCAGGATCTTCATTTTTAAATGAATAAATTGGATTAGTATCATAAAAACCATTACTAACAGTAACATATCCATCCATATAGTATTGTAATTCATCTGATTCCTCACCTGTTTTTATCGGTCTTGCTTTGTCATAGTCTTTATAGCTTGGAAAAACTTCATCTTGGTAGTAATTACCAGTTCTTCCCATTCTTGATGTATTATAAAACATCCCAACTAAAATAAAGATCGCAACAGCATAAAGCGCGTATCCTAAATACCTCATAATATTTCCTTTACCCATAATTATATTCACCTCTTACTCTTTATATAATAGCAAAATAGGGCTGTTATAAGCAAATCAAAAGAAAAGATTATTTTGTTTTGATATTTGTAAATAATATTGTATAATGATTATTGCATGATTGGATGGCGGTTGTGGCGAAGTGGCTAACGCATCGGATTGTGGCTCCGACATTCGCC
>CAZRJV010000080.1:2415-4760 GCA_964600625.1 uncultured Acholeplasmataceae bacterium | reverse complement strand
AAAGGAAAGTAAGAAAGACCTTGCTTAAATGGTCTTGCCATACTGTTTTAACTCCTTTTTATTTCATTTCATAAAAGTAGTATCAAGGGTATATCAATACTATATATACCCTATATCACTACTATTTCACTTTGAGCGTTCACGCTCATTATCGCCTTGTTGGATTAGTTTGTTTATGTGAGTTATCTATTGTATTATTATTTAGATATTCATCTAAGAATTCTTTAGGAATACGGAACTCTCTACCAATTCTTACGGCTTTTAATAATCCTTTTTCTATCCAGCGATGGACGGTGTATCTTGTGACGTTTAACATTTCCATAACGTCTGTAACTGTGTAAATTATTTTTTTGTTAGTACTCATTTTTTACCAGCTTTCTTTCTTATTAAATCTTCTATTAAAGTTAAGCCTTTTTTGTAGACTAAGATTTTTGTCATAACTCTTTCGGTTCCTTTGATGGTTGTTTTGGTTTTAATATATCTAAAGTGTAGACTATCTATGTATTTTTGGTCTGGTTCATTTGATTCATTAAAGATACCTGCAGCTCTTAAGAGTTCTAAAATTGCTTGAAGTGAAATGTTTTTATATCTTATTCTTTGTGGAACTAGTGATAATTCAAGTGGTGCTAGTTTACCAAATAAGGTATCATAGAACTTTGCTTTTTCACGATGTTCTTCATTTTCTAGATTTTGAACTTCTATAATCATTTTATACTCAATGATTTTTTTTAAGATGTAGGTTGCCCTTTCGGTATCTTTTAAATCTTCTGCTGATATATCTTCAAAAGTAATAAGTTTCATATTTCTTTCATTTATAAGCCATTCATAAATGATGTCTGCTTTTTCTTCTGTTGATAGCTTTAAACATTCAGTTAAACCTAAAGTGTTTGTAAAAAGGACTGATTGTTCTTTTTTATCTTTTGTTTTTGTTTTTAATTCAACTAAATTAATGCCACCAATTTTTGCAACTGCATTATTATAGTTAATGTTAAAAAGTCTACTAATATCTATTAGACTAAATAAAAATTCTTTGTTATCGTTGGATGCAATTTTGACTTTACCAAAATGTGCTTTTTTTATTTCCCTGACTTTAAAAGTCGTATGCATAATTCATCTCCTGTTATTTTTATTTAAAGAGTGCATCGCTGACCTTTTGATATGTATTGGATTTTAATTTTTCTACTAAATGTGCATATATTTGAGTTGTTGATACATCACTATGTCTTAGTGCTTCTTTTGTTTCTAAGAGTGATGCACCCTCTATTAATGCGGTTGTTGCAAACGTATGCCTTAGGCTATGAACAGAATATGCTTTAGAATCATATCCAATACTAATTAAGAGTTCCTTTACTGCACTCCTGATTACTTTTGTGCTTAGTCTTTTGCTTTCATTCTTGTTGTTATGTGTTAAAAACAACGCTTCATTTGAATCATTTCTCGTAATTAAATAATCCTGTATGATTTCGTATACTTCGTTTGATATTTTAACAAATGCATCTTTTGAATCTCGACCTTTACCCATGATAAATAAAACATTACTACCATCGATAATATCTAGATCATATACATCTGATCTTTCTATTTCTATTGATCTAAGTCCAGTTGTTAGTAATAAGGCAACTATGGCATAGTTTCTTTTACCAAGGACATCTTTAGCTCTTTGTTTTGCTTTTTGTAATAATCGTTTTGAATCTTCTATAGATAATGCTTGCCTTTTAAAAGTAGGCTGTATTTTCATACCTCTAACTTCGTAAGTGATGTCATCGTAGTAATTGTTTAATTTACAGTATCTATAGAAGCCTCTTAAAACAACGATATGTTTTTGTACCGATGCAGAGCCTAGATTTTTTAAAAGATATTCTTTATATTTTAAAACATCATTACGCTTTGGATTTGAAATTGTTAAAGTTGTAATGTAGTCATAATATTTATAGAGTATTCTTTTATAAGAGTCCTTTGTAATTTGTTTTCTATCCATATAATCGATATACTCGTCAATTATGGATTTTAGATCTCTTTCCTGCATTGAATCATCCTTTAGTATTTAATTTTTCTTTTATCTTTTAAAAACAGATTGCGCTCTTTAATGTAATTTAATTCTTTTTCCAACATTTCTTTAGCATCTGCATCTAAATGAGCTATTATTTTTGCAAATAATATAACTGTTAGTTTGTTTCCTCTTTTGCCATTCTCAATTGAATAATAATAGCTTTTGGTTATATCTAATTTCCTTGATAATTCCTCACCGGAAATCCCTTTATTCATTCTTGCTATAGTTAAGTAAACACGTGGATAGCTTTGTGTTTTATTTCTTTCATCAATTGATGCCACAGCATCTACTCCTT
>CAZRJV010000080.1:0-2315 GCA_964600625.1 uncultured Acholeplasmataceae bacterium | reverse complement strand
ATTTTCTATCACAACGGTAAACCTATCCATATTACAAAACAACAGAATAAATCCCTTGTTTATATTGGTACATTACTTGCTACTATCAATAAGGAATATGAAAACGACAACTTCTTTTAATTTGTATACCGCTGGCTGTCTACAAACAAAGTTTTATTTAGTATAATTGCAAGTGAAATTGTTTAAAGTTGTAAAAAGACACTAATATAGTCTTTTTAAAGAGCACGTAAAACGGCTTTTATGTAGTTAATACATAAAGGTCGTTTTTTTGTTTTTAAAACATCAAGAAAGGAAATTAAAATGATAGATATAGAAACCATTTATATAAAACACTTATTAGAAGAGTTATACAGAAACGATTTAATTTCATTTGATGAGTGGATGGCTGCAGTTAATGCATTTAATAAGAATAATTGCTCTACTAAGCCAACTATTGACTTGCTATAAAAGGTTTGTAATTGTAATATGCTACTAACAAAAAAGGAGGTATAAACCATATGCAAGAAAGAGTAAAAAAGATTAAAGTGATTGAGGCTATTAATCCTTTTGTTGTATCTGTTGATAATCCAACTGCTAAAAAATTAAGAGTTTGTGCTTATGCTAGAGTATCTACTGATGAAGAGGATCAATTAAATAGTTTTGAAAACCAAATTGACGCATACCAGACATTAATAAATAATAATGAGGAATGGCAATTTTCTGGAATGTATGCAGATAAAGGTATAACAGGAACACAAATGAAAAAGCGTGAACAATTCATGCAAATGATTACAGATGCTAAAAACGGTAAGATTGATTTAATACTTACTAAATCAATTTCAAGGTTTGGTAGAAATACTGTAGAGGTACTTCAGACCGTTAGAGAATTAAGAGAGCTTGGCGTTGATATATACTTTGAAAAAGAAAACTTAAATTCAAGTGATACTAAACTAGATTTTGTTTTAACGATTATGAGCAGTATCGCTCAAGAGGAATCAAGAAGTATTTCTTCTAACATTAAATGGAGTGTTCAAAAAAGATTTAAAGAAGGCAAAATGATGTTAAACACAACAAACTTTCTAGGTTACAAAAAAGATGATGATGGTAACTTGGTAATTATTCCAGAGGAAGCGATAATTATTGAAAGAATCTATGATTTATATTTAGAAGGACACTCTCCTTATGATATTGCAAGAATTCTAGAAAAAGAAAAGCATAAAACAGCAACTGGTAAAGCTACTTGGCAAACATCTAGTGTTCTAAGAATTTTACAAAATGAAAAGTATGCTGGTGATGCTTTACTACAAAAAACTTATACTGTTGATTATTTAACTCATAAAAGAGTTATTAATGACAACATCGTTGATAAATATTTTATTGAGGATTCACATCCTGGTATCGTAAGTAAAGAAAAATACAACATGGTCCAAGTCATGATTAAAAAAGATAATGAAAGACTTGCTAATACACCTAAGAATTCAAAGTATCCACTGACAAACTTAGTTTATTGTTCTACTTGTAAAAGACCCATGAAAAGGCATGTTCATAATCATAAAAGACCAACAGAAAAGATTGTACTAAATTGTAACCATGCACCTAAGAATCCAAATATTAAATGCCCAGAAAAACCAATTGATAATGATTTAATATTATCCGTATTAGATGATGTCATATCTTGCCTAATTTCAAAGAAAAGTGCACATGCTAAAGTTATTGCTACTTTGAAAACAAACGCCAACAAAGGCGAATTAAAGGCCAATTTAGCAAAGTTAAGCAAAGACAATGAAGTTTTACTTGAAGGTCTTGATACATACGTTAATGAGAACTTAAGCTTAGCTAAAGAAAACCCAGAAGCGTTTAATAAAGGTTATATGAAATATAAAAGTAAGTTAGATAAGAACCATGAAACAATTAATAAGCTAAATTTAGAAATATCAAATGGCATGATTAATGAATCTAGATTAAAGATCATTCAAGATTATATAGATAATCGTTCTACTATTGGTGAAGGAATATTGATTAAAAATTTATTTAAATTAATATTTGTAACACCAACTAATGATTTAGTCATTATTTTAAATGATAAACACTACAATCCAAGTGATTTATTAGATGATTATACATTATTAAATGATGCCGATTGTTTGCTTGATAAAACTTTTTATAATAAAGAATTAAATAAGAATATAAGTTATAAGGTGGTCCAGTTAAATGTTCAAGAATGAAGTTCAAAAAATTAAAGCTACAAACACTCAATTAATAAATGATGATGGCACAATCAAAAAAAGCCAAGTTGCAGTTTATGCTAGAGTTTCAACAATGAAGGAACTTCAAAA
>CAZRJV010000079.1:0-4761 GCA_964600625.1 uncultured Acholeplasmataceae bacterium | reverse complement strand
ATCCGGCGGCATTAGCCATTTTCACTGAAGCAACATTTGACTCCGTTCCTTCATATTTATTATCCTCATAAACTATTTCTTTAATTCCCGCCTGAATAATTAGCTTCATGCATTCATGACAAGGAAATAATGAGACATATAGTGAAGAATTTGATAAATCATTAGTGGCATTGATAATAGCGTTTGCTTCCGCATGTACAACGTAAGGATATTTAGTATCAATAAAATTACCTTCATTATCCCACGGAAACTCATCGTCATTACAACCCCATGGTAAGCCGTTATAGCCGATTCCAATAATCTTTTTAGCAGGACTTACAATGCAAGCCCCAACTTGTGTGTTAGGATCTTTACTTCTTCTAGCTGATAGTTTTGCAACTCCCATGAAATATTCATCCCAAGAAATATAATCTCTACGTTTCATATTAATCTACCTTAATTTTTAATTCTTTTAACTGTTTTTCATCAACCAGACTTGGAGATTGATTCATGATATCACGAGCATTTTGAGTTTTTGGAAATGCAATAACATCTCTAATGTTAGCCGTGTTTGTTAAAATCATGACAATTCGATCAAGACCTAAAGCAATCCCGCAATGTGGCGGAGTACCGTATTTTAAAGCATCAATGAAAAAGCCAAAACGATCTTTAATATCCTCATCAGATAGTCCTAATGTTTCAAACATTAATTGTTGAACTTCTTGGTTATGAATTCTAATTGAACCACCACCAACTTCTGAACCGTTTAATACGATATCATAAGCTCTAGCAATGGCTTGATGTGGATTATTTTTTAGTTCATTAACATCTTTTGGCGCTGTAAAGGGGTGATGAGCAGCGACAAAGCGCTTATCTTCATCATTGTATTCTAATAAAGGCCAATCAGTTACCCATAAGAATTTATATACATTCTCAGGAATTAAGTTTAAATGTTTAGCGACTTCTAAACGTAGCGCTCCTAAACTTTTTGAAACGTCATCATAATTTCCAGGCACTAAAAATAAAATATCACCTTTATGTAATGATAGTTTTTGTTTGTCTTCATCAGTTAAGAATTTCGCTATACTACCAGAATAATTTTCACCATCAAAACGAACAAAAGCTAGTGCTTTACCATGATTTTTTTTAACTAGTTCAGTAAAAGCATCAATAACTTTTCTAGTTATACTTTCAGAATTGGAAAAAACAATTCCTCTAACATGTGGCTCTAAATTAAATAAAGGAATGTTTTCACTAATTAAGTAATTATAATCAGTAATTAAATTATCAAACCTCATATCAGGTTTATCACTACCATAACTAGCGATTGCATCATTATGTTTCATGCGTAAAAAGGGAATTTTGATTTCTAAATTCATTACCTTTTTAAATAGATTATAAAAAAGTTTTTCAATGACTTGATAAATATCTTCTTCGTCGATAAAAGCGGCTTCAATATCGACTTGAGTAAATTCTGGTTGTCGATCACTTCTTAAATCTTCATCACGAAAACATTTAGCGATTTGATAGTATTTTTCAAAGCCGGATATCATTAATAATTGTTTATAGATTTGAGGTGACTGTGGTAAAGCGTAAAACTCCCCTTTATGAAGGCGTGACGGTACTAAATAATCACGAGCTCCTTCGGGAGTTGATTTTGATAAAATTGGTGTTTCAATTTCTAAAAAGTTTTCTTCGTATAAAGTATTACGAATCGAATTTACAATTTCGCTTCTCTTAATTAAATAATTTTGTTGAATTGGTCTTCGTAAATCTAAGTAGCGATGTCTTAATCTCACTTCTTCTAAAGCATCAGTTTCATTAGCAATAATCAATGGTGGGTTGTCTGCTTTATTTAATAAATTAAGTTTTGTGACATCAATTTCGATTTCACCAGTTGGAATGTGCAAATTTTTACTTTGCCTTTCAATTACTTGACCAGTTATTTCAATTACATACTCGTTTCTCAATTGTTGAGCTAAGTCATAAACGTTATTTTCAGGGGCGATTACTAATTGCGTTATGCCGTGCATATCGCGTAAATCGATAAAAACTAACCCACCTAAGTTTCTTTTTCTAGCGACCCAACCTTTTAAGGTAACGGTTAAACCAACATGACTGATATTTAATTCGTTATTATGATGAGTATATTTCATTTATTTTTCCTCCAGCATTTGAAATGCTTTTTCTAGTGTTAAAGTTGATTGTTGTTCAGTATTAGTATTCTTGATTGTTAAAGTTTTGTCATTGACCTCATCTTCACCAATAAATATTACATATTTTGGTTGATGATTTAGAGCTTTCTTAAGTTTAGATTTAAAACTTTTAGTATCATAATCAAGGTCGACTTTTAAATTTCTTTGTCGTAACTCATACAAAATATTAGCTGCATAACAATTATAATCTTGATTAAAAGTTAAAATATAAGCATCCAGTTCATAACTTAATTCTGGCATTGCATGAGTCACTTCAAGGGCTTCGATAAAACGTTCCATCCCAAATGAAAAACCAATACCAGAAATAGCAGGACCACCCAAATCTTTGGCTAAATTATCATAAACACCGCCCCCAGCTAAAGTATTGGCGGTGCCAAAAGACTCAATAGTGGCGTGGACTTCAAAAATTGTTTCAGAATAGTAATCAATCCCACGAACTAAATTGTGATCAATTTCAAAATTAATTAGATTATTAGTTAATACATTTTGAACGGTTTCAAAATGTTTAGTTGAAGTTTGAGTTAAAAAGTCTATTGACTTTGGAGCATTAACAACGACTGGTTTCTTACCATCAATTTTACAATCCAAAATTCTTAACGGATTGGTTTCTAACCGTCTTTGACAATCAGCACATAACTCTTGCTTATGGGTGCTAAAATAAGCCTTTAAGGCTTTTTGATAACTATTTCTAGACTCGTCATCACCTAATGAATTAATCTTAATTAAAACGCCTTTTAAGCCGAATTCAACAACGATTGTATTAGCTAATGTTATTACTTCAGCATCCAAATAAGGACTTTTTAATCCGATCGCTTCGACCCCGAATTGATAAAATTCGCGGTAACGACCACGTTGCGGTCTTTCATAACGATAATTAGGACCAATATAATAATATTTTAAAAGGTCATTAGTTGCATAAGATTTTTGTTCAATTACACTTCTCATAATGCCAGCTGTGGCTTCCGGTCTTAAAGTAATATTACGATTGCCTTTGTCAAGAAAATTATAGGTTTCTTTTTGAACCATATCAGAAAATTCACCCTCACGGTGAATTACTTCTGAATATTCCATAATAGGAGTTCTAATTTCTTTATAATTAAAGCGCTTAAAAATTTCTTCTAGCTTATTTCTTACATATTGCCATTTAATGGTATCTGCTGGCAATAAATCATAAGTACCCTTCACTTTATTATGCATTATAAGTCCTCCGTTTCATATATTAGGGTAACTGGTCCATCATTGGTGGCATCTATTTGCATTAATGCCCCAAAAACACCAGTTTTTACCATAAAGTCTTCTTTTAATTGTTCAATAAATGCTTCATATAATGGTATCGCATGACTAGGTCCGGCTGCCTTAGTAAAAGACGGCCGATTTCCACGCTTCATATCAGCATAGAGAGTAAATTGTGAAACAACTAAAATGCTGCCACTAACCGTGGTTAAATCAAGATTCATTTTACCTTCTTTATCTTCAAAAACTCGTAAGCCTTTAATCTTGTGAGCAAGTTTTTTAACATCATCAAATGTATCAGTATCGGTGATTCCTAAATAAATTAGAAAGCCGTGATTAATTTGTGAATAAATTTCGTTTTCAATAACTACCTTAGCATCTTTTACTCTTTGAACTACCGCTCTCATTATTTAACGCCTCGTTTCACTGAGAAAACACCTTCGACTTTTCTTAAATTCGAAATTAAGGAAATTAAAGTTTGCAAATCTGAAACTAATACTTTAACATTAACAGCAAACTCAAATTGTGATGGTGTCGTCGCATTCATTTCAGCAATTGAAATATTTTGAGCATTAATGGTAGTAATAACATCAGTTAAAATATTGTTTCTGGCTGCGCCTAACACTTTTAACCAAGTTCCATACTTCCGAGTAATATTATCGGCCCACTTAACATCAATAATCCGATTAGGATCTAACCCGTCACGGTTAGGACAACTAGATGTATGTACAACGATGCCACTACCTTTAGTAACATAACCAACAATTGTATCGCGATAAATCGGGTTACAACAGTTAGCAAGTTTAATTTGTGGATTTGTTAAACCTTCAACAAAAATACCAGTATCACTTTGAGTAATAATTTGTTGCGTGGCTTTTTCCATTTGTCGTTTTAATAATTTTTCGCGGTCAACTTCTTTTCCTTGTAACTTTGCGACAACCGTCTTTGGTGAGATCATACCTTTTCCAATTTCTAGGAACAAACCTTCTAAATCAGTTAAACCTTGTTTTTGGAAATTATCACGCACAAAATCATCACTAGGTAGATTAATCGGAACTTTATTGCATTCGCGTTCAATCGCTTCTCGGCCATTTTCAATTAAACAATCACGATTCTGAGTATTGAAATAAGCTCTAATTTTATTACGAGCCTGATTCGATTTAACAATTTTCAACCAATCCTCACTAGGGTGTGAGTTTTTGTTAGTTTTAATATTAACAATATCACCGGTTTGTAATTCGCGGTCGATCGGCGCGATTTTATTATTAATCGTCGAGTCAACCATCGTATTACCGACTTCACTGTGAATGGCATAAGCAAAATCAATTGGGGT
>CAZRJV010000078.1:0-4871 GCA_964600625.1 uncultured Acholeplasmataceae bacterium | reverse complement strand
AAGGCATGGCTCTGCAAAAGCTTGATCATCGGTTCAAATCCGTTCTGGGCCTCCACAAAAATCTTATTTTGGTTGCAAATTGCACCAAAAGTACACGAAAATTAGCCCATTTAGGGCTTTTTTTGTGCAAAAATAGTCTATCAGCAGGGAAATTAACTTTACTGATAGACTGATATTGTTTTAGTATAAACTGCATAAGATATCTCAAAACAAGTGATTGAACTTAAATGACAACATAATAACTAAGATGAGTTCAAAGATTACGTACGTTTAGAAACGATTAGATCAACCATAAAATCAATCCCTCATTAGTTTACAACAAACAAAAACCGACTTGATAGCCTCACAAGGCTTAAAGGTCGGTTTTACTCTCATTGAACTGCAAAATTCAGGTTTTTTTTGAAACAATTATAGAGTTACTTGCATATTTCTTGTCATAGTGATATATAAAAGGTGTAAAAGCGTTGAACACAACAGAGAATCTTGTAATAATAAAATCGATATATAGTTTATGAAAGGAGGTAACAATGAGAAAAATCTTTATTGTCTTCATTGGTATCCTAGCTATTTCGCTTTCTGCTTGCAATTCTAACAATCTAAGCAAAGGAGGTCAAGAACCGGATATGACAGGAACTTTTATTGATGTCATTGATCCACTCTCTAGCAGTACATTTGACTATAAAAATCCGAGTAGTGGGGTAGCAACAATTGGATTAACAAGTAGTTATGCATATACATTAAATGGAGTAGATACTTATGAAATATGTAAGTTATTCGAAGAAGTGCCTGTAACAATTGTTGATAATGTTGAAGACACAGAATATCTTTCTGCTCAAAGTCGTGCGATAATTTTAACAGTTGATTATCGTTATACTTCTCAACAATCAGCAGATTCAGGCAGTTTAACTTCTGTAGTGTTTTTCATTCATGAAGATGGCACATTATCCTTCCGCAATGCACGCGGTGATGTATATATGTCTGAAAGTGATAAAATCAACTATGATAGCGTAATTAATTTGTTAACAGCAACTAAATAAACAGGAGGTTTTGAATATGAAAAGAATATTCATACTTTTCAGTCTTATTGCGATCCTTTTTTTGCATGCTGGAGTTATGTCTTCTGTCACAATAGCATCAAAGATTGATAATCATTCACACAGTCACAATTATGTGAAGATGCATCTACAGCAAAGTAATGCTTTAAGATATGCTAAAGAACAAATATTAAAAGAATTAAATGATGAAGCTATTGGATACATTTCAGAAAACTTTAAAGATGTTAATAGTTGGTTAACAACTCAAATAGAATCAACAATTTATACCCTTAAAAGTAAGAATGGTTAAATTAACCAGTTAGACTAAAATATTAATGTGTCAGTCCGATTTGAACTTAAAGCACAAAAAAAGGGTTCCCAAAGATTCCCCCATTTACTCTTATTTACGCAAAGCCGGTATAAATTAACCAGTTAATGACTGTCACACATTTACCATTATTTACCCACGGTTGCCACTAATTACTCTTATTTACTCAAACACGGAACATATTAACCAGTTAATGTTTTTTGGCTCTATTAAGCCCATCCCATTAGGGTTGATAGTGGCTCCAATAAAATATTGATTTGTTAAATTTTAGTATAATAAAAATCAACAAATATCTTAAATAAATAAAAAAAGCGACTCTTTTTTTGTAAGTAGAGTCGCTTTTATTATATAAACTTTCCATTTACTATAAATAAACACAGATTTTATTGATTATTAACTAATAACATGGTAAATTGCAAGTAAGTAAGACTATTTATTATAATAAAGTAATTAAGGAGAAAAGATAAAATGAAAACCAGACTATTAACTAAATTATTGTATTTGTTTGTTATTACACTTTCTTTAAGTTTTTTAGTAGGATGTTCAAACATATCTGAAGAAAGAATTAGAAAAGATTACTTAGAGATGATGCATGAAAAAGGTGAAGTTCAAATGGAACTTGAAGATGTTATAATTATTTATAATTATGGAACGTATAATGGTAGTGTTGTAGTTAGAATAGAAAGAAATGCTTTTCCAGTTATAACTGAAATAGAAGTAGTGGGAGTTAAGTTTACTTTTTTTAATTCTAATACTGCCTTAGTTTGGAATAATGGAGAGTTTTATGAACTTGAAGAGGCTTATGATAAAAAGCTCTTAACTATTAGTAATTTAGAAGCGATTGCAGCAAAGGTTAATAAGAGTAACATAAAATAAAAACCTCTGACAGTTTTTTATCAAGTTTTTCAAATAAAACACCTACTTATAAGGAAATTATATGTAGGTGTTTTTTGTCACCTAAAATAAATTATGTCTTTGCACGTATTTTTGATATAATTGAATTATATACAAAACCATGCATTTAGGAGGTTTAATCGGATGTTAAGAGAACAAATACATGATTTTTATTATAATTTCATTGAAGAAACGAAATCTTACAAAAAAGTCGATCGTACAAAGAAATATTATAAAATTATTAATCACGATATACCGCAAACACTTAATCGTTTTTTAGGTGATAATATGTACAAGGTATACGGAAGTGTGGGTCAAGGAAATCTTTCTCAAGTTCCTTGGTTTGGCATTTTTCATAGAAGATTAACTGAATCTGCTAAATACGGAGTGTATATTGTATATTTATATTCTATTGAGTATAAGAAGATATTCTTAACCCTAAACCAAGGATTTACTCATTTTAGTGATATGTTTAAACGAAAAAAGTTTGAATATGCTAGAAAAACTGCAGATTATTTTGCAGAAGAAATTAGTTTAGAAAACTTTAAAGTTGGTCCTATAAAATTAGGTGATGGATTAAGCCAATTAGCAAAAGGATATGAAAGTGGGACAATCGTTTACAAAGAATATGATATTGATAATCTGCCAACAGAAGAAGTCTTGTTCTATGATTTAAATAAATTATTAATCGAATATAAAGAAATCGTTGACATGTTGGGTCAAAAAAGTTATGAAGATATTATTAAGATTGTTAATAATATCGATGATGCAATTGCTTTTGACAAAGCAATTGATAAAATCAAATATGAGTTAAACGAAACTTTTGTTACTTTAGTTGATGTTGAACCAACACCAAAAGAAGTAAAAAAAGGAATAGCTAAATCTAAAAAATACAATCGTATTAGAAGCTCAATCCAGAGACAAAAACTTGATTATATAAGAATTGCAAGAGATAACGCAAGAATAGGCTTGCAAGGCGAAAAATTAGCCTTGCAAATAGAAAGAAATAGGTTAGAAAGATTAGGAGTTATTAATATTGAAAAGAAACTTAGATGGCTATCTAATGAAACAGACTCAATTGGGTATGATATTGCGTCTGTTGATATAATTGATGGTAAAGAAGTTAAAATCTGCATTGAGGTTAAAAGTACATCTGATCGAGTTGATTCACCTTTTTATGTAAGTAAAAACCAAGTTGAAGTATCTAATATTGAAAAAGATAGATATAGAGTATTAAGAATATTTGATGTTGATTCTACTCAACCCAAATATTACTATGCAAAAGGACCAATACAGGATAGTTTCATATTAGATCCAGTAACCTTTTTAGCAACATACAAATATGAGGTTGTTTAGCGGTTTAATTAGGTGATAAAGTGCAGAAATATATAAATTTATATGAAGTCATAAAACTTATAAAGAACGAAGATGTTTCAAAAAAATATTTTGATTATTTAAGGGGAGAAACAACAAAAAATTATAGACATAATGAAATAATAAATATAAAAGATTTTTTAGAATATACACAACTTGATTACCGTCTTGCATCAGGGTATCTTATTGGCTACGAGATACCACAATTATCAAAGGAATTTGATTTAATAAAAATCACACCCCAAAAATGTATAAATATTGAGATAAAAGGCAATAATGTCTCAATGGATAAAGTAAAAAAACAATTAATTCAAAATCACCATTATTTAAAAATCATAAAAAAGAAAGTTTTTGTAGTCACATATTTTGCTCATACTAATGAATTTTATACATTGGTTAATGAAGATTTACAGAAAATTGATCTAGAAGTTTTTAAAAAGAATATATCAGTAGATAAATATGAGAAATTAGATATTGATGAATTTTTTGCTCCCAAAAACATTCTTGTTTCGCCAATAAGTAACCCAGAGAAATTTATTTCTGGGAATTATTTGTTAACAGAACACCAAAAGGCGATAAAAACAAAATTCTGATTGAATAGATTTGTTCAAATATTATTTTCAATATATATTATATTAAAACAAAAAAGACTGCAGAGTCTATGAAGAATTTAACACTTCATGTCTCTACAGTCTTTTTTAATATTGAAGTTATGTTTAATTAATTTTAAACATAAATTACATTAATATTAGTACTAGACCAGCTATAGCTAATCCACCACCAATTAAAAATCCTAAAAGCATTGATCCTATAAATGAAAATGATTTTTTCATATTAATCATTTGATATTGATTAATTTCACTAATTGTTAAATCAGATGGGTGCTTGCTTTCGAACTCTTCAATAAGATGTTGGTTTTTTGCAGAAATATTTTTTGATAGTTTACTTCCAATATAAAAACCTAAACCAATAATAATAACGCCAAATATAATCATAAATACATAAAGTGCTGTCATGACTTCCTCCTAATAAATAATTATATTAAATATATTGTATCACATACAAATTATTTTAATAACCTTTATTTAATAAACTTGAACAAAAAAGACTAATCTTACAAGCATAAATTAATTTTATGTAATTTAGTCTTTTTTATTTAGAACCTTATTTATTAATATCGTATTGCATTTGCTATATTTATAGTGTATAATTAACATATCTACATAGAACAATTCAGAATA
>CAZRJV010000077.1:0-4877 GCA_964600625.1 uncultured Acholeplasmataceae bacterium | reverse complement strand
CACCATAAGCGAAACTACACTTTTAATATGACAAAAAACAGGAGAAAGAACAAGAAAAAAGATTTATAAGGTGGGTTCCGTGATGCTTAAAGTTAATTTGTTCATTTGTAAAGATGAGTTTGTCATAAAACAGGGGGAACTCAAGTTCGAAACACGATTTGACAAATTGAGTAGAAGTGCTAGAATGCAATTAGAAGTACTACAGCTATAAATCAAAGTTTAATCACTATTATTAATTAGAAAACTTATAATATCATCTTCTAATTAGAAAGGGGCTAGTATATGCACTCTCGAATTAAATTCAGAAAATTATTTCCGGTATTGCTTACTGTATCTTTTTCACTATGTTTATCAGGATGTAAAAGTAATATCGAAACTGTGACAACCGACTTTTTTGTTTTTGAATTGAACCACAAGGAGAAACACGCTACGGCTTTAGAATTAACGGAACTAGGCAAAGAACAAGAAGTTTTGGTGATTCCACAAATTGTTGAATATTTACCTGTTCAGCATATAGGCAAAGGAGTGAAATACCTTAATCCCTACAAAATGAACGCGCTAAAATTAACTGCTAATCAAAAAAAGATTTACCTCCCCTATACTTTAAATGGAAAAATATGGTTGACGACTGATACAACCGTGGAGGCTATTCTTACTTTAGGGAATCTAGATAATTTTGATAAGACGTATATTATTAATAGTTTTCTTGAAATTGAACTTTATTATCTAGGTGTTAATACAAAATTAAATACCTTCTTCATGTTTAACTTTAACAATGCAGAAAACGAAGGTTATTATTGGATGGATTATATTAATGGTAGTAATCCATATATCATACCTTCTGATCCAGTCCGCGAAGGTTATTCCTTTTCTGGTTGGTATTACGAAGAAGGATGCACTAATATATGGGACAATCAAGTTCCAACCAATGAAAGTGAAAAGTTGACTCTTTATGCAAGGTGGGTTTGATTGGTTTAAAAAACAACTTAAAAATCAAATAAAAGGAGAACAACAAAAATGGCAATAGGATCTAAAAAGAAATTTGGAGTCTCTTTTTTAACTATTCTTCTTCTCACTGCCACCTCTTTAGCTGTTTTAGGCAACATTGGAGGAAGTTTACTTCCTACTCAAGTTTCCGCATCAACGGGGTCATTCTCTGGTAGAACAACTAGTGTGGATTTAGAAGGCGACGATTTTCAAGTAACAACGATACCTGCAATGACGATTTTAGTACATGGATTAGGCGGAGATGCATCACATTGGAGTAATAATGGTGATGGGAAATTTTCTTTTGATGAGCGTTCCCTCATAGAGAAGTTGAGAGATCAAAACGGGGCGAATGTATTTTGGGCTAAAATGTTTAATGACAACACACACTTTTATTTCTACATTATAGATAAACTAAATCAACTCGAAAAATATGAAACCAGTAGTCTCACTAGTGTTAGTCAATTAACAAGTTCACATATTAATAAACATATGATTATTGTATTTGAAGCTTCTTATGATGCAAGTCATGGTTCCCACTATGCCATGTATGACGAATTTGAAAAAATGACACTTGCGGTTGCCCATGATTATGGGTATATCACTGGTGGAATATATCCGAGAATTAATCTAATCGGACATAGCCGGGGTGGACTCACAAATATGGAATTTGCCAATCATTATCCACGACTGATATCAGATATGTATTCAATGGGGACACCCTTTAATGGTTCTAATTTTGGAAGAGTAAATCTTTTTGCACATTCAGTGGCAGGACATATTGATAGTGAAGTCGGGACTGGCTTATATGATATTAACGATGTCGATTTACAAAATCGCTTAAGAGATGACTGGGCTATCAATCAGCAAAACGGAAGAGGAAGTCATATTAGATTCTTTCCGATGGCGGGTTATTCGACACTTGGAATGATTGCGGATGTCGCTGGGGGAGTTTGGGGGACAATTGCGTCCACGCTTTTAGCACTTTCTGGTCCTCTTAGCTTTGCAACGCTTGTTACTACTGTATCGACGATTATTTGGGGGATTGAAGCCGACATGGATTATCCTCAAACATCATGGTCAACAATAAATGATGCCTTTTATGATGCTTTTAGTGGGTGGGCGTTTTTATGGGTGGGAAGAAACACTGAAATACAGGATGATTTATTAGTTCATCGCGATTCACAAAAGGCGACCGGTTATATAGGAATAACAGAGTACTATGAAAAAATGTTTCACCATAACGGAATTTTTGGGGATGAAAATTTTGATACTTCTCGCACCGCAACACCGGATATAGCAATCGTGCATAACCTTGAAACACGTGACGATGATTTCATTAGTTGGATTATTGCAAAAATAAATATGAATATTAATATCTTTGATTTATCAATTGTTGAAAATAAAATCACTATTAATGGTTTATTAGATAGCGCCTCTATCCCTCCTAATTCAGTCTTATTCATTCCTGAAAATATATTGATTAATAACTATTATATTGTAGTGAAAAAAATTACGAGCAACGCGTTTGTTAACCAAATTAACATAACACAAATTTCGATTCCTTTAACGGTAACAAGTATTGGCGAACATGCATTCAAAGGTTGTAATAATCTAACAATCTATCCGGAGGTAGCCAATAAACCAAGTGGTTGGGATAAAGCTTGGAATAGTTCTAACCGTCCAGTCGTGTGGGGAAATATCCATCATAATAATAATTATCAGACACGAGAAGATAGTATTTATCTAGCAAGTTATGATTATCCAGCGCAATATAATAATTTCACTCCAATAAATAGTTATATTGAAACTGAGTCAGGAGAACAGGTTTTAACAAAGCGACTACGAACAGGTGTAATTAATTACGATGGAGTATCCTATTTAACAATGTCCGCAAAAAATAAAAATGCTACTTCAGCGTATTTAGAATACGAGTTTCCTCACGAACTTACTAAAGTGGATTATCAATTAGCGTTATGGAGTAGTGATGAATCGCTAATTCAAAATTCTTCAATTCGATTAGAAGGATATTACAATGATGATTGGATTACACTTGAAACATTTAGTGCGAAAACGATGTCACAAAATAAGGATGTGCTAATTAATTATTCAACTACTTTTAAAGAACCAACGAACACTTTTAGATTTATTATCGAAACTAATCAAGTTAATAACAATAATAATCGCGGAAGAATGGTAATTGGCGATCTCACTTTTGAAGAAATTTATGATAGTCATGTTCATAGCCATGATACTTATATGCAGCATAGTGCTTTGTATCACGCAATCTTTTGTGAATGTGGCGATTTTATTTTAGCGCATCATACTGTGAGTGAAACATATAATCAAAATGGACATTTATTTGGTATTTGTATTTATTGCGGTGAGGTCGTGGACCTAGGAACAACACCTGTAGTTGCCTTAGGTGGAGAAAGTAATGTTTTCTCAGGCGAGGAAACAGTAACAACGGATGAAAAGCAATATTATTACATTGAAAAGAGTTATATCAATGAAGACGGCATTTTGGTGTTATGTCCTAGTGATGTCGAAGATTATTTGAATGGTCTATGGTTTATTGATTTCACTTAGTCCTTTTTCGTTATTTCTAATTCATGGATCAAAAGAGAATAAACATTCACATCAATAGAAGATTACATCTTTCAAAAATCACAGTTTGGTATAAATAACACCTTTTAATTTTTCCAAGCAAGTTGAACAATCGCAAGTTGAATCGTTGAATTAAAACCCGCATTAAAACAATGCCTATTTATTTGGCGTTCCAAGCGTCATAAAAAAGAAGTAATTGAATATGAAATGAATCTGGGCCAAAATTTAACTGCTTTAGCGCACAAATTAGAAACTGAGACGTACTTAATTAATGGTTATTATAAATTTATTATCCGAGATCCAAAGGTTAGAGAAATTCAAGCTCTAAGTTATGAAGATAGAATTGTTCAAAAGGCAATTTGCGATGGTTTTTTAGCTGAATATTTAGAAAAAAGATTGATTTTTGATAATGCAGCGTGTCGTAAAAACAAAGGGACAGATTTTGCCCGCAATCGTCTTAAAACTTTTTTAAAAGATTATTATAAAAAATATGGGACTAATGGGTATGTGCTGAAATGCGATATTAAAAAATATTTTGATAATATTGATCATACAATTTTAAAAACAAAATTAAACACGATTGAAGATAACAAAATAAAAAAAATATTGTATTCAATTATTGATAGTTATGAAAAGAGCGCTAATAAAGGGTTACCAATGGGAAATCAAACTAGTCAATGGTTTGCTTTATATTATTTAGATGAAGTGGATCGGTTAATTAAAGAAAAGTTGCACATTAAGTATTACAGTCGCTATATGGATGATATGATTTTAATTCATCACGACAAAGTATATTTAAAATATTGTTTAACACAGATTAAATATTTATTAGAAAACAGTCTCAATTTATCATTAAATAATAAAACAAAAATTAGTCATATTCATGAAGGGGTTGAATATTTAGGCTTTAGATTTCTATTTGTTAAAAACGGCAAATTAATTATTAGATTACGACAATCAAGTAAACAAAGAATTAAAAACAAATATAAAAAAATTATAGAAAACAAGTGTATTTCTATCAAAAAGAAAAAACAAATAATTGATAGCTATGAAGAATATATTACTAGATGTAAGCCTAAAAGTCGCGTTATAAAATTAATGAAAAACGAAAAAATATTATAAAAAATATTTAGTTTGTGTAAATGTCAATTAGAATATGTCGTTTTTTAGCGGTTAAAAATGTCGGTTAATGACGGGGATTAGTCCTCGTCATTTTCTAATAGTAGTTTTCCTTTAATGCGATAAGATTGACCGGTAATTTTAATAATGTGTGAATGATGAAC
>CAZRJV010000076.1:0-5174 GCA_964600625.1 uncultured Acholeplasmataceae bacterium | reverse complement strand
CTCAATCATTAAGAGAGGAATACAGGATTGATAATGTTAAATATAATATCATTGGAGATGTTAAACAAGCTAATGAAGTTGGCGGATACTTTGCATTTGTATTCACCGATAATAGTTTTACTAAGTCAATAACCAATGATTTCGCTCAGACATTAAGATTTACAGTATTAGCTTTAATCATTTTTGGTAACATTACTCTACTACTATGGTCTAGATTAGTAGTTGGTAGAATATCTGAACTTCAAAGCGAAATTATATTACTAGTAAAAAGTAATTATGAAAAGCCAATTAATATTGATGGTAAAGATGAAATTGCTGATTTATCTAAATCAGTTGAACAAATGCGTGTTGAAATATTAGAAAACGAACAAACAAAACGTGAGATCATGCAAAATATTTCACACGACTTTAAAACTCCTATCTCAGTTATTAGAACATATGCAGAAGCAATTAAAGACGGAGTTACCGATTTAAATGATATCGATGTAATTATTGAACAAGCCGATGTATTAAATCATAAGGTTGTTCAATTATTACAACTTAATAAAATCAACTATTTAACAAGTGATCGTGAACCTGAACAAATTTATGTTAAAGGTGTTATTCAAAACATCGTTAACAAACATAAATTTAGTTTTGATAAAGAATTTGTCTTAAACTTAGACAATTCAACTTATTTAGCAACCGCTGAAGGATTAGAAATTGCGATTGGTAACGTCGTTGATAACGCAATGCGTTATGCAAAAACGAAAATAGTAATCGTACTTAAAAATAAAATACTCACCATCTACAATGACGGTGAGTATATTGATGAAGCATTTATGGAAAAAATATTTAAGCCATATGAAAAAAGTAACCGTGGTGAGTTTGGCTTGGGTATGAGCATTACAAAGCAAACACTAGCTTTTTACAACTTATCGATATCAGTTAAAAACGTTAGAAAAGGCGTGATGTTTCAGATAGAGCCGCTTGAATAGCAAGCGTTCTTCTTCTAAGCTCTTCATTTGATTCTTTGCCGTAATTATTAGTTAATTTTATTTCAATATCTTTTTCACTATAACGAGGAATAATATGGATATGATAATGAAATACTGTTTGACCAGCAATTGAACCATTATTATTTAATATATTAATTCCTTCTGGTTTTAAAGATTTCTTAATACCATTAGCTATTAAAACAACAACCCGGTATAAGTGACCAGCTATTTCATCGTCCAAATCGTAAATATTTTCATATCTACCTTTTGGAACAACTAAAGTATGGCCAACTGTAGCTTGCGAGATGTCTAAAAAAGCAATTACAGAATCATCTTCGTAAATGATGTGAGCTGGTATTTCACCTCTTATTATTTTATTAAATATTGTTGACATATTATTTCCCCCTTTTGTATATTTATTATATCATATGGGGGTTAATTTTTAATTAAATATTTAAATAAATTTTGAAAGGAAATTTTTATGAAATTAGACAGACAACTAGTTTTTAGCGATCCAATATATGGATATGTTAGAGTAGAAAAAGGCTTTATTAAGGAACTTATCAACTCTAAATTTTTCCAAAGATTAAGAAGAATTAAACAATTGAGTGGAGTTACAATGGTATTTCATACCGCTGAACATTCACGTTTTTCTCATTCTTTAGGAGCATATGAAATCGCTAGAAGATTTTTAGATATTCCAGATATCCAGTCTAGTCTAGATGAAAGAGAAAAAGATCTCTTTTTAGCAGCCGCTCTTCTTCATGATATTGGTCATGGACCATATTCTCATGCTTTTGAGAAAGTGTTTAAAACTAACCATGAAAAAATAGGAGCATATATTATAGTAAATGATAAAGAAATAAAATCAATTCTTGATAAAAAAGATCTAGAATTTGCAAACGACGTTTCTTCTATTTTATTAAAAAATGGAAAGTTTCGATTAATTGAATCATTAATATCAAGTCAAGTCGATGTTGATCGTCTTGATTATTTAATTCGTGACTCATATCAAACTGGAGTTCCATATGGTCGCGTTGATATTGATAAAATAATTAGATCAATTAATGTTATGGATAATGAAGTAGTTTTTAAACAAAGCGCTCTTCATACGCTTGAAAGCTTCTTCTTTAATCGTTATCACATGTACTGGCAAGTTTACTATCATCCAGTTGGTAGAGCTCATGAATTTAACCTTGAAAAAATATACTTAAGAATCAATGATTTAATTAAAGAAAATTGGAAATTTACTAATAATGTTGAATTTTTAGTTAAAACGATGACTAATCCATATGATTTAAATGCTTATCTAGCAATCGATGATTATTATATTAATGGATTAATTAACTCATTTATCTACAGCAAAGACGAAATACTAAAAAATCTATCAAAAGATTTTCTAAATCGTAAAATCTGGGGATATTTAGATACTAATAACGTAAAAACAATTAATGAGATAAAATCTAAGTATAATGAATTGGAATTAAGATATTATTCTGGAGTTACAGCTGTTAGACAAAGTGTTTATCAAATGAGTTTATATGATCTTGACCGCGAATTATTAATACTTGATGGTGACAAAGTTGTAAAACTTAGTCAAAAATCAGATATTATTAAAAATTTAATTAATCAACCTAAAAAAACAGATGATAAATTCTTTTATCGGAAAAATTATGAATAAAATATATATAGTTGAAGGAATTCACGATGAAGAACTATTAAAAAGGATTAATCCTAATATTATGGTAATTACTACTAATGGTTTAGCATATTCAGATGAATTAATAATAGAAAAAATAGTAAATTTAGAAAAAAATAACGAAATAGTATTAATTTTAGATCCAGATTATCCCGGAAATAAAATAAGAGATGAGATTAGTTCAAGATTAAAAAATCCAAAACACATTTTTATTCCAAAACATCTAGCGATATCTAAAGAAAAAAATAAAGTTGGGCTAGAACATGTTGATATTTTAGAATTAAAACACATTTTAGAAAACGAATTGACTTTTAACAACAAAATTAGTAAAGAAATTAATCTTCATATTTTACAACAACTAGGACTAACAGGATCTAATAATAGTAGTAAGCTAAGAGATAAGATAATCACTCATTATCACTTGCCAAAATGCAATGCAAAAAGACTTGTGAAATACTTAAACGGATTAAACATAACAAAAGAAGAATTAAAAGAGGTTTTAGATGAATCCTAAGAAGAAATTTGGACAAAATTTTATATCAGATTATAACTTAATTCAAAAGATTATTAATGGTGCCAAAATTGATGGTAAAAACGTTTTGGAAGTTGGACCAGGCAGAGGCGCATTAACTAGTGTAATTGCCTCCAGAGCGAGTGAAGTTATAGCTTACGAAATCGATCAAGATTTAAAAATATATCTTGATGTTTTAACTAAGGAACATAACAATTTAAAAGTTATCTATGAAGACTTTTTATCAACTGATTTTGCAAGTGATAAAAAGTGGGAATTAATTGGTAATTTACCATATTATATTACTACGCCAATTATCTTTAAATTTATTGAAAATGACACTTATAATAGTGCCACCATCATGGTACAAAAAGAAGTAGGAGAACGGATAATTAGTCCTCCAAACTCTAAAAAATATAATGCTTTATCAGTTATTATTCAGTACTTAACTAACGTTGAAAAAGTTGTAAATGTATCAAGAAAAATGTTTTATCCGGTGCCTAATGTTGACAGTGTTGTAATTAGATTAGAGAAAAAAGAAAATAGACAAATAAAAAAAGAATTAGAGCCAGCTTTCTTTGAATTTGTTAAAGCTTCTTTTGAACAAAAAAGAAAGACTTTAGTTAATAATCTATCTGAATATTCGGATTTATCTAAACAAGAGATAATCGCTTTATTAAAAGATAATAGTTTTAGTGAAACGATTAGAGCTGAACAGATCACATTAGATGATTTCATTAAACTATTTGAGGTTTTCAATGAACAAAATTTATGAGAAAGCTTTTGCTAAAATTAACTATAATTTAAGAGTTTTATCAAAAAGGAATGACGGGTTTCACAACTTAGAATCTGTTGTTTTACCACTTGATTTTTATGATGAAATTATTTTAGAATTTTCTGATAAAAATCAAGTAGTTTCAAATGTTGAAATTGAAAATAATGTTGTTCTACAAACTCTAAAGTTATTCCAAGAAACATATAATTTAAATAGACAAGTAAAGATTACATTAAACAAACAAATTCCGATCGGCTCTGGACTTGGTGGAGGTAGTGCTAATATTAGTGCAACAATTCGTGGATTGAATAAATTATATGAATTAAATTTGTCACTAAAAGAACTAGAATTAATTGCAAATAAACTCGGTAGTGATACATTATTTTGTTTGTATAATAAACCTGCAATTATCAGTGGTCGAGGTGATGAAATAAGATTTATTAATTTCGATGAATTTAATGAAATTTTTGTTATCACTTTACCATTTAAAACACTAACAAAAGACGTCTTTTTTAGCCACATAATTAAAGAGAATAATAAATCTGATATTTTAAATTATAAAAACAATGATTTATTAGAAACTTTACTAAATATTAGTCCTGAATTTAAGGATTATTATGATCAAATTAAACAACTAATCCCTGATGTTAAAATGACAGGATCAGGCCCCACTTTATTTTCTAGTAACGTTGATACAGACATGTTAGAAAAACTTAATTATATAAAAGGCATCAATGTGTATAAAATAAAAATAAAAAAATAACATATACAAAATGATTCGAATAATGATATAATATTTATAGAATAAGACAATGGAGGCTGGAAATATGAAAATTACTGATGTAAGAGTTCGTGTTCTAGGAACTGAAAGTAGATTAAAAGGAGTCGCTACAATTACTTTTAACGATTCTTTTGTTGTTCATGACATCAAAATAATCGAAGGTGAAACTGGGGTATTTATTGCAATGCCAAGTAAGAAAATGCCAAATGGCTCTTACCGAGATATAGCACATCCAATCAATTCAGAAACTAGAAAGGAAATTGAAGAGCACATCTTAGCAAAATACGAAGAAGTCCTTTCTAATCCCGAACAAGAAGAATTAGATGAATAAAAATCATACATTTAGACAAAAAGGCAACGGCGGTTGCCTTTTTTGTTATCTTTTTAAAGATTAAAATTGTATACTTATATATAAGGGGGAAGAAAAATGT
>CAZRJV010000075.1:0-5193 GCA_964600625.1 uncultured Acholeplasmataceae bacterium | reverse complement strand
CCTTGGCTCACCGCTATGAATTTGAACGCGATTTAGCAAAAGGTGATCATGTGGAGGGAACTATTTTAAAGGGTAGTGAAATTTTTACTAAACAAGATGTTCGTGAAAAAAATCCACTAGTTAGCGATTCTACTATTGAACGAGTCTTAAGAAAGCTACGAGATGAAGGAATTATTAGACCGCTTGGAACGGGACGAAGTGCTAGTTGGCAATTAATAAAAAATAACGACGAATTTAAATTAACGCAATTAGATTTATTTACAGAAACTGATTTCGAATAGTAAAACGGGAATTCATAATGAATTCCCGTTTATATTTTTATTATAAAATATATTTTATGTTGTTATTTAAACATTCCTCTTTTTAGTAGTTTCATTGACTCTTCAGCTAAAAAGTCAATTGTTTTTTCATCTGCATTTGGGTTAAATAACACTTGTAAACCAACAAAGTTAGAAATACCCATTAGGATAAAAGAAAGTGTTTCTAAATCGATATCATCAACAATTTCATCTTTAGCAATTCCTCTTTTTAGCCCACTAATGTATCGCTTTGAGAAGTTTTGATAGTAGTTTTTAAAGACATCGATATCGACATACATCGCTTCCCAAAAGATTCGGTATGAAATAGGGTTATTTAACGCATACAATAAAAAGGCCTTTAACCCTTCTTTTTCTTGTTCATAACGGGCAGTAACACCGACTAAACGTTTTCTAATCGCTTTCGTAATTTCTTCGCCGTAATAATCAACTAAAAACAAATAAAGAGCTTTTTTATCATTGAAATATAAGTAAAAAGTTCCAGTGGCAATCTCGGCTTCGGCAATAATTTCATTAATTGAAGTGCCAAAATAACCTTTTTCTGTAAATAATTTTTGGCCAGCATCAACTATTTTTTGAAACGTCTTTTTGCCATCAGAACGGACTGGAAAGCGATATGTTTTATCATTTTCTAACACATAATCATCCTTTCTATTAAGTTAAGAATATGAGTAAGTTCTCATATTAGTTTAGTTCAAAGCTATTAATTTGTCAATATAATTAAATTATATTAGCAATATTTTTATAGTATTATTATCATTTTTATTTACTTTGTAAGGAAAAGATCACATGAAAGTTGCTTCATTATTGACATGTAAGGGGTTTCATGATAAAATAAAAACGATAACATGAATAAATGTTCATGTAAACGATAAGGAGAGTATATATGTCAAGGGTTTTTATAGTAGGAGCAAAAAGAAGTGCAATTGGTTCTTTCATGGGAACATTAGGTAGTGTTCATCCAGCTGAGTTTGGTGGACATACATTAAAAGTAATGCTAGAAACGACTAAAGTTCCGTTTGAAGCGATTGATGAAGTAATCGTTGGAAATATTTTACCGGCTGGTTTAGGACAAGGTCTTGGCCGTCAAGTTTCACTTAAAGCTGGAATTCCAGTTGAAGTGCCAGCATATTCAATCAACATGGTTTGTGGTAGTGGCATGAAAACAATTTTTAACGCTTATACTAATATTAAAGTAGGGCTACATAATTTAGTCGTCGCTGGTGGAGCTGAATCAATGTCATTGGCGCCATATTTAGTTTCAGCCCAATCAAGACAGGGATTTAAAATGGGTGATAAAACCTTAACTGATCATATGATTGGTGATGCTTTAACTGATGTTTATAATAATTATCATATGGGTGTTACAGCAGAAAATGTAGCAACTAAGTATAATCTTACACGAGAAGAGCAAGACCAATTAGCCATTGCTTCACAAGAAAGAGCGATTAAAGCAATTGATGCTGGTGTCTTTAAGGAAGAAATTGTACCTTTTACAGTTAAATCCAGACGAAGCGAAGTTGTCTTTGATACAGACGAATATCCAAATAGATCGACTTCATTGGAAAAGTTAGGTAATTTAAGACCTGCCTTTGTAAAAGATGGTAGTGTAACAGCTGGTAACTCTAGTGGTATTAATGATGGAGCTAGCTTTGTCTTAGTTGCTAGTGAAGCAGCAGTTAAAAAATATAACTTAACACCATTAGTTGAGATTATTGCGGTTGGACAAGGTGGCGTTGATCCATCAGTAATGGGTCTAGGTCCAGTTCCAGCTATCAAGCAAGCACTAACTAATGCCAATTTAAAGTTAACTGATATTGATGTCTTTGAACTTAATGAGGCTTTCGCAGCCCAAAGCTTAGGTGTTTTAAAGGGATTAGAAGAAGAACATGGTGTCACAAAAGAATATATGCTTGAAAGAACTAACGTTAATGGTGGAGCAATCGCCTTAGGTCATCCAGTTGGTTCCAGTGGAAATAGAATTGTTGTATCGTTAATTCATGAAATGTTAAGAAATGATAAAAAATTAGGATTAGCTAGTTTATGTATTGGTGGCGGTATGGGTACTGCGATCATTTTAAAGAAAGTATAATAATAAAGGAGAAAAAACATGAAAAGATTAAACGGAAAAGTTGCAGTTGTTACTGGTGGTGCTAAAGGTATTGGCCAAGCAATTGCTGAATTATTTGCTAAAGAAGGGGCAATGGTAGTTGCCGCTGATATGGGTGATTTAGAATATCAAACAAGTGGTGTTGAAGGTTATAAACTTAACGTAACTGATACTAATGGTGTTCAAAAGTTTTTTGATGATGTTATAGCAAGACATGGTCGAGTTGATATTTTAGTCAATAATGCTGGTATTACTAGAGATGCCATGACTAGAAAAATGACTGATGATCAATGGAACTTAGTCATGGATGTTAACTTAAAAGGTGTTTTCAATATGACAAGAGTATTCGGTCCACACATGGAAGAAGCCGGCGGTGGCTCAATTATTAATATCGCTTCGGTTGTTGGTGAATTTGGAAATATCGGACAAGCAAACTATTCTGCTTCTAAAGCTGGTGTTATTGGTGTTACTAAAACCTGGGCCAAAGAATTTGCTAGAAAAGGTGTTCCAGTAAGAGTTAACTCAATTGCTCCTGGTTATATTATGACTGATATGATGAAAACAGTTCCGGCTGATTTATTAGAAAAATTTGCTAAGTTAACAATGTTAGGCCGTTTAGGCGAACCAATTGAAATCGCTAATGCAACCTTATTTTTAGCATCTGATGAATCTTCTTATATTACAGGGCATAATTTATCAGTTAACGGTGGAATGAGATTATAATATTAGTGAAATAATTGATTATATTTCAAAAAAGGAAGAAAAGAGTGTGATGTTATGAAAAAACCTGTTGTTGGGGTTTTAGGAACAGGAATATATATTCCCGAAGGCCGGATGACCGCTAAGGAAATTAGTGAAGCAACCGGCGGCTTTTGGGCAGAAGAGGCAGTTGTTGAAAAACTAGGGATTATTGAAAAACCAATGCCTGGTCCAGGAATAGTCGATGGTTCACAAGAAATGGCAGTTAAAGCTGCCAAAGATGCCTTAAAAAATACTGGATTAGATCCATTAGAAATCGATGTCATTATTGATATGACCGAAGAGTGGAAAGAATTTCCACTAACAACCTCAGCTTTATATGTTCAAGGCGAAATTGGAGCTTGGAACGCATGGGGAATTGATGTTCAAAATCGTTGTTGTACAACTGTTTCAGCTATAAAAATGGCGAAGGACATGTTAGTAGCTGATGATGAAATCAATGTAATTATGGTCGTTGGTGGTTACAGAAATGTTGATTTTGTTGACTATACTGATAAACCAATGTCGATGATGTATGATTTAGCAGCTGGGGGAGCGGCGATTATTCTTAAGAAAAATCACCATCAAAACTTAGTTTTAGGATCGCATATTATCGGTGATGGTAGTTTAGCCAGAACAGCTGGTGTTGAGTTTGGTGGTCAAGCCAATCCAATTACACCAGAAAATGCGATTGAAGCTAGAAAATCACTTCGCTTATTTGATCCAGTTAAAATGAAAAATCGGTTAAATGAAGTTTCAATGAATAATTGGATTACTTGTATTGATGAAAGTTTAAGAAAATCTAGTTTAACAAGAGAAGATTTTTCAAAAGATGGTTATTTAGCTATCCTTCATATGAAAAAGTCTGGCCATTATTCATTATTAAAAGATTTAGGGTTAAGAGAAGATCAATCAATATATTTAGATCATTATGGTCATATTGGACAAATTGATCAAATTCTATCTCTTCATTTAGCGATACAATCTGGTCAAGTTAAACCAGGTTCAGTTGTTGTTATGTTGGCTGCCGGCATCGGGTATGTCTGGGCTGCTAATGTAATTAAATGGGGCTAAGAAAGCGAGGTAGATTTATTTGCAGATTATATTAAATAGTTTTGCAGAATCAGCGGTTTTAGTTTTAGTAACACTGGCAGTTGTTTTGATTTTTAAAACTTCATATACGACTAACTTTGCACAAGGTACCATTTCAACGATGGCAGCTTTCTTTATGGCTGCCTTTGCTAATGGAAAAGTCGCAGATGGAACTTCAAACTTAACTTATAGTGTTATTGATATGACTATTGCGATTACCGTTGGTGTCTTAGCAGCTTTCGCTACTAGTGTGTTAATTGACAAACTATTATTGAGAAAAGCTCGTTTCAAAACTCCAGCTGGAACGCAAATGATTACTATGGGTTTAGTTTTATTATTAACAGGTGCGATTTCTCTTTTCTTAAGTGAAAGAGGTCAATACTATTCACAACCAATTGTTAGAGGAACTCAAAATATCGGTTCTCTAACGATTACTAACCACAATATTATATTGATCATTGCAGCAATAGTTATTGTAGGAGTTATCTTTTTACTATTACAAAAAACCAAGTGGGGTCTTGGGGTTAGAGCAACCGCCGCTAATGAAATTATGGCTGATGCCATGGGGGTAAATACACATGCAATTACCGCTATTACTTGGGGACTTGCTGGTGCTTTAGGAGCGATTGCGGCGATTTTATACGCCCCAGTTGCTATTCAAGAGAATGCCATTAATATAGGAACATTAATGATTGTAATGCAAATAAATGCCTTCTTAGCTTTAGTAGTTGGCGGAGTTACAAATTTCTACGGCCCTGTTATCGTGGCAATTTTTATTCCGATTGTTAAATCAATTATTTCCATTATATTAGTTCCTTATAATCTAAATTCTTGGTCAAATGTCGTTTTATATTTATTAATTTTACTAGTAATTTTGGTTGTACCAAATGGAATTTTTGGTAAGAAATCATTTAAGAAGGTGTAGTTATGGATAAG
>CAZRJV010000074.1:0-5314 GCA_964600625.1 uncultured Acholeplasmataceae bacterium | reverse complement strand
TCTCCTCGCATTCTTATTTCTATTTTTACTTTAATTATAGTTTATATAGTAAAACAATTAAAGTCAACGGTTATTATAAAAATTATAAATAGTGTCAATATTTATAATAAAGTGAACTATAATTAGAATATAAAAATTATAAATTGTATTGATATAAATATCAATTATAGCAGATACAAAAATAAAAAAGGTTCATTAGCAACATTTTGCTAATGAACCTTTGATTTTAAAGTGGTAAATCTTTTTTCTTAAAGATATAAGTGCCGATTACTGAAGTAATAATTCCGACTGCTGCCAAAATGGCAAACTTCCAAATAAATACCGTCGTGCCATCAAGAATAGAATATGAATCAATTAAAGAAATTAACGAAAAATAATTAAACACATTTAAAGCTTCCATTCTCATCATTGCTGGCATTGAATTACTACCAAACATACCTAAAATTGTACAAATTAACATCAATAGGGTAACACCTCCACCGATGGCCATTGATTGACGCGAGCGGTTAAAAATACACGAAGTCAAAAAATTAATTCCAATAAAGGCATATGATACTAAAAATGTACCCAATCCGAATAATAATAGTCTTCCTACATTCATAGCGGAAGCAACCGGAGTTGCAAATTGAAAGACAATGACTGAAACTGCTGTTGTTGTTAAATACATTAAAAATGATGAACTAACTAAAAATGATCCTTGGGTAAAAGCGACTTGTTCACGCTTAGTACCAGTAGATAAGATGTAAGCCATTGATCCAGAGTCCACTTGACCAGAAATCAAGTTAACACTAGCCATAATAATATAAATAATAGAAATCAATAAACCAACAATTTTATAATACATACTTACTAATGTTGAGGCATATAGATCTTGTTCTCCCATGTCGACTAAAACATTTCGAATTGATTCCGGTAAACTTGTTATAAAATTAGCAGTAATCGATTGCTTTAATTCTAATATGGCCGCTTCTTTTTCTTCAGGTGTATTAGCAAGTGACATTTCATAATCATAACGAGCTTGGTAAGTAAGTAGAGCTGATCTAGCAATATATTTGATATTATCATAATCAAATCCAAAACCGTCATAAACCTCTCTTGTGATTAGCGCTGTATCTAATCTAGATAATATTTCTAAAATCGCTTCTTCAGTAGACATATTACCTGCTAAAAAAATCGCATTTGAATAAAGGGTTCGATCTTTACGGTAGTTGTCTCGTTCTTTTGAAAAAACAATATCGAAATAATTTTCAGGAACAGCTTGATTCAACCAAATATATCCTAAAGTAGTTGGCGTAATTTCTGACATTAATTGTTCGATATCGTAAGGGTTAGGGGCTGAATTCGCTTCAAATTCCTCATAAGTTTCACTAAATTCTTCATTGGGGTTTAAAGCAAAATAAACCGAACCTAACAACTCCAAATAGATGATTTCTTCGTCTCCTGGCAGTTTTTCAACTAGCTCAATTAAAGAATCCGCCTTAGTATTTAATTTATCAATTGCATACATATAAGCGCTTTTAGCATCTTCTTCGGTTGGTTGTATCCCTGGTTTATCTTGAATTTCAAGATAAAAACCTTCTAAAAATGCTCGGTCAAACTCTTCTAAAGACTCTGTCCCAATTGAATAATAATTAAGAACTGACGACTCAAAACTGGAAGAAAGTTCTTCATATACAACTGTTTCTGCAAATGATGAAGTTAAACTTACCAATCCTTCACCACCGGTTAGTGACATAATAATGATTAAAACAAACGTACTAACAATAGTTGTTACTAACCATAAAAGACCATTGGCTTTCCAAGACTGTTTAAATAATGCAAAACTAAACATGGATTTCTTCCTCCTTAAATTCATCTCTAGCAATTTTTTTGAAGTGAGATTCTAAAGTATATTTAACTTCTGAAATAAACTTTAATTTAAATTGACTGAGTGCTTTCATAAGTGGGTTAATATCTTCTCTTAATATCTCAATAGTTACTTGATTATATTTTGGTTGGTCACGAATTATTCTATATCCAAGTTTTTTAAATGATAAATAGCTTTCGTAATCAAAAAATTCAATTTTAAAGTCATGTTCAGGCCGATTTCTAATTTCATTCATATCAGCAATTGAAATGATATTACCATTTAAAATAAATATTACCTTATCACAAGTCTTTTCCAATTCTTCAAAAGATTGACTTGAAATTAAAATGGTTTTCCCTTTTTTATGCTCTTTTTTTAAAACATCTATGAAATTTGCCCGCATCAATGGATCTAAACCGGTAGTTGGCTCATCTAAAACAAGTATTTCCGGATCAGCCATCAAAGAGGCTACTAAAGCCGTTTTTTGTTTCATCCCTTTTGACATTCGCTTTAAATTAGCCCTAGTATCTAACTGTAAAACTTTAATTAGACGGTTAGCCGTACTCAAATCACTTAATTTTAAAAATTCTGCTTGGTTTTTTAAAAACTCGGTCCCAGTTCTTAAATCAGGAAACGATATTTCACCAGGTACATAACCTATTTTAGTAATAAAGTTAGATGACTCTTTCCATGAGTCTAAACCCATCACTTTACTTGAACCAGTAGTTGGTTCAATAAAGCCAATGATTAAACGAATTGTCGTACTTTTTCCTGATCCGTTGGTACCTACAAATCCGACCATTTCTCCCTTTTTTATATTAAATGATAAATCAAAGACACCTTTATGGTTACCAAAGTCTTTCGTTAAGTTTTTAACCTCAATAACATTAGCCATTATTTGATACCTCCAAAATCTTTATCTTCAATATAAAAGTTTAGGAAGTAGTCTTCTAGTGTTTCTACATCATGACTAAACATTTCAAGATCAAATTGAGATAAATAACTAATCACATCACTAATTAAATCATCATTAGTAGAAACAGTTATTTCTAATTGATCTTCATCAAAATCAACAATCTGAAAAAGTTTTTGATCAGTATCCTTGATAATCATTTGATAATCCGATTTATTATTTAATATTACCCGATAAACTTTATCTTTACTGTGTTTGAAATCTTGTGTGGCAAAAGTAGAAACAATTCTGCCATCTTTAATAATACTAATTCGATCGCATGTTTGTTCAACTTCATTAAATAAATGACTAGATAGCAAAATTGTTTTGCCTTTTTGTTTCTCTTCTTTGATGAATTGAATAAATATATCTTGCATAAACGGGTCAAGACCACTAGTTGGTTCATCTAAAATTAAAACACTAGGATCAGACATAAACGCCACTACAATTGCCAACTTTCGTTTAGTTCCTAACGACATTTGTTTAGTATTCATTTCTAAAAGATCTCGATCTAGTTTAAACATAACCAATAACTCTTCTAAACGTTTGGAATTATGAACTCCTGATAGATCTTGAATCATCTTAATAAATTCAAATCCCGTTAACCCCTCGGGTAGAGCCAGTTCACCGGGAATATAACCGACATCTTTTAAAATTATGTCATAATGGAGAAATGAGTCTTTTCCAAATATTTTCGCAACACCTTGTTGCGGTTTTGAAAATCCCATCAGATGTCTAACAGTCGTTGACTTTCCCGCTCCATTTGGTCCTAAAAACCCAAAAACTTCTCCTTTTTTTATTCCGAAGGAAATATCAAAAACACCACGATTAAATCCGTAATTTTTCGTTAAATTTTGAACTTCTATGACATAGCTCATAATCCCCCCCCTTTTAATATATATACATCTGTCTATATTTATACTTATGTTTACTAATCTATATATTTATTGTATAATATAAATATCAAAGTTTCAACTATCACTATGTTATATTTGGATAAAAATAGACAAGAATGGAAATCAGTACATATATGGACAAAACACCTATAAAAAATCGTAATTACTATAAAACTGAAGAATCAATTAAAAATGCACTTGTTAGTTTATATCGCAAAAAAGGTGATTTTAAAAAAATCACCGTCAAAGAATTGTGTGAAGTCGCTAATATTTCTAGAAGTACTTTTTATCTCCATTATTCCGATTTAATCAGTATTTTTGAAAGTGTCGGAAATAAGTTTGTCGATTCATTAAAGGTATTGATAACTGATCTATCCACTGCTAATATAACCGATGACTTTAGTGACTATATTAAAACTATTTTTCAATTACTTGATGAATCTAGTGACATTTTTAAAATCGGAATTTCTTCAGACTATCCACTAATTTATATTGATCGGGTAAAGGCACAATTGGAAAAATTGATTAAACTAAGTCCCGCTTTAAGTAAAACTCGATTTGGACAGGAACAAACATTAATAGAAATCAGAATTGTTGTGTCTGGTTTAATTGATTTTGTCATCAGCTTATTAAGAAGCGGTGAAAAAATTGATCAAGACAAGCATATTAAAACAATAAATAGTTTTGTAGTACGGTGGGCGCAATCGATAACATTAAAAACTGCATTATCCAAATGATAGGATAATGCAGTTTTTATCTTTATTTATAATTTTCTAACAGCAACCCCAAATGCTTCTGGACCAATATGAATCGCCAAAGCGGGAGTAACAGTTTTCATCTCAAAGTTTCGGATCTTTTTAAAAGTTTCTTTTACTTTTTCGATTGCTGCTTTAATTTTATCATCAACTCTAGCTACTAAAACTGTGACATCATATGATTTAGCTGTTTCAGCAAAATCATGTGCAACTTCAATTAATAAGTTTAAAGCTTTTAGATAGCCTCTCGTCTTTTTTTCAGTATAATAGACGCCTTTTTCATTACAAGAAATAATTGGTTTAATATTTAAAACACTTGCAACTGTTCCAGCCACCAATCCAATACGACCACCTCTTCTTAGGTAATCTACCGTTGCAATTGTAAAGAAAACCTTTTGTTCATCCAATGTATTAGTTAAGGATGTAACAATCTTATCAAATGGAAGTTGCTTATCAATTAGTTCTAAGGCTTTATAAACGTTATAGCCGCTTCCTTTACTAATATTTTTAGTATCAATTAAAGCAATTGTTAAGCCTTCATAATCTTCGGCAATCATCCGGCAAATATTAAAGGTGCCACTTAATCCTGATGAAATGGTACTGATGATAACATGTGTATATCCTAATTCTTTAATCTTGTCTAAAGTTTGTTCAATCACTTCAGGTTTAGGAAGTGATGTCGTAACTTTATGATCATCAAGTTGGTCTAGGACCTGTTCTAAGTTAATGTCAACACCATCGACATATGTTTTATCATCAATTTGAATAATTAATGGTAACACAAAAACGTCTGGTGAAATATTTCCTAGGATATCGGAACCCGAATCCGTTAGTACTGCAATTTTTTCTTTATTCATGTTTTTCT
>CAZRJV010000073.1:0-5391 GCA_964600625.1 uncultured Acholeplasmataceae bacterium | reverse complement strand
GTCTCTCGGCACCCAGGAGCATCAGTAGTAATAATTGCTCTTCCCATAGACATAGCTTCTAAGACAGTTCTGGGTGTCCCTTCTCTATAAGATGGAAGAACATAAACCGAGCATTGTTTATAGAACTCTTTGACATCTGAAGTCTCAGCAAAATATTCTATAATATTATTGTCAATAAAAGGTTTAATAACTGTGTAAGGGACTGTATCTTGAATATTCTCAATTGCCCCTAATAACATAAACCTAACATATGGATATCTGTCTTTAATAATCTTAGCTGCCTCTAGATACTCTCTTACACCTTTGCTATACATTATTCTTGATAACATAAAGAATGTAATCTGCTTTGGATAATCAGTCTTTTGATAAATGTTCATATTAACTCCAGATCCATTAACAATCCTAGACTTGTTTTCATCAACTAGTTTTAAAGTTATAAATTCATTAAGATCATCTTGGTTTTGAAAAATAACTGTATGCGCAGCTTTAAGTCCGAATTTGTAAAGTAACAAAGCAAACTTTCTAAGAATTTTCGCTTTAAATTTTTTAGCTGTGAATAAGTATCCCGCACCCGTAATCATCGCACAAATATTTTTTACTTTAGCTTTTTTTGAAGCTAATGAACCATAAATAACAGGTTTTATTGTATATCCTAATGTTATATCAGGTTTTTCTCTTCTCAGTAAATTAATAAGATTTCTCATATATGTGAAATCAGAAAATGGATTTAGCCCATTCTTATTCATTCTAATTAATTCAAAACGAACTCCAAGTTTTAAGACTTCTTCTAAATCATTGTTGTTTGGCCCAGTAACGATAACTTCATGACCCAAGTCAATAATCTTCTTTATTAAATCTCCTCTAAAATTATAAAGAGTTCTGTTTTTGGGAGAAATGATTACTATTTTCATGGATATCCTCTTTTTTATTTCTTTTTCAATGCTTGAATAAGTTTTTTATATTTTCCCTCTTGATCCGCAATTTGTATGAGATTGTGGTCAGGATCATGATTGGCTTCAATCAACTCACATCCATCATTTGTTATTGCAAAATCCCACCCTACATAGTTTATATCTTGGAGCTCTTTAGCACAGCTGATTACAGTTTTTTTAACCATATCCCAATATGGAATTAATAAACCAATGACTTGAGCATTTGTACCAGGATGACAAATATATGTCTCATAATTAGTAGTAATTGCTTCAGTAAATACTATTCCATGACTAACATCAATTTGAGCACACATTCCGCCATTATGTATATTATCTACTATATTCCCTTTTTTACCAATTCTAAGTGCGCTAGCTATTATCTTGACTTCATTAAGATTGTTTTTAGCTGTTAAAACTCGAACTGTATTAACTGACGAAGGATTTAAATCCATTAATGTTTTATGTTGTTTAATAACTTCCTCAATTAAAAATCCTTTATATTTATCAAGTAATTCGAAAACACTAATATCTCTCGATTGAATAATCTGAGTATTACATCCACAACTTCCATCAAATGGCTTCAAAAAGAATTCAGAATGGTTACCTAAAAAGTTAGTGATTTCATCTTGAAAATTTACATCTACAAGTACCCAATCTCGATTTATATATTGTTTAAATTTTATGTTGAATTTATTTTTATTCAATAAAATTTCTGTGCTTTTAACATTATTATGTTTTCTCATCACTTTTTGACTTCTTTTATATGTTATAAAAGTTTTCTTCATTCTATAAGTTTTCTCAAAAAATCTATAAGCAATATAGCCTTTTAAACTAACTCCATGAACTATAAATGAAATAAAAAAATCAAAATATGAAAAAATAAATTTAACTTGTACTTCTTGATATTAGAATTAAATCTTTTTAATTGGAATTGCATTTGTCGTATCATTTTTTTCTCCTATAAAACACTGTTCTAAATTTGAAATATAATTTCTCTATAATTTTTCTATAATTATGAAAATATAAATTTGCAACATGCTCTGTTTCTTTCATTTGAGAATTGTTTTTTTCAATAATTTTCAAATGTATTCCATCATTAATTCTATACTCTCTTGGGATTCTAAGAAATAACTCTAATATATTTCTATTGTTCATAGGCATTATTACTTCATGGCACAAATCAAAAGAATTAACAACACTACTTCCCCAAGCGCCCATTCGAAATTCCCAATAATACAAATCTGAATGCTCAAAATTATGTAACGGAACTAGTAATTCTATTTCTTTTAAGAATTCATAATTTTTATCGTCAGCAAACTTCAATAACTTAGGCGAAAACATGTATCTTGATTGTAGAATACTTAAATGTCGTTCATTTAATACCTTTGGCATAGACATACCATATTTTCTATCAAGGAATACTCGAACTGTTTCTGATGCCCATGACTTGACTTCAACATCAAAATCCTTAGTTTTATAAAAGTGTATTAGCTTTCTAATCTCGTTATCAGAAGTTTTTTTGAAATAAGATGTATTATGATCAATTATTTTCTTTAAAATATGATAATCTTCAACTTCGTCATTTGATTCAGATATTTTATAAGTGTGATGTTTAATATTTAATTTATCGCAAATGTTCTTAGCTGCCAATGCATCAACTTCTTCTTGCTTTTTACTAATATAGCTATAAACAAAATATGAGTTATAAAAATGATTTGCAACTGATAATGTTGTTTTACTGTCTGTCCCACCAGTTAATGATATAGCTGGTTTATTCCATTTTCTTGTAATTTGTTCCATTGTAGTTGTGAGTAATTTTGATATTTTTTCTACAAGCATATTAACTTCATCTATGTTTTTTGCCATGTCAAGAGTTTTAATTGGATAAAATCGTGAAATAATAAAATCATTATTATCAAAAAAAAGGTATGTGTTTCCACCAATTCTTTTTACTTCTTTATAAGGTGATAAATTCCCTGGGAGATATCTATTTGAAAAAGAATAAAATTTTTTGTTAATTAACTTGTAAATGTTACTATCGAAATGTAAATTTAATAAATCTGCTATTAATTGGGCGTGTGATGATACATATAAATTATTATCAATTATTGAATAATAGACAGCTTTCATTCCTGAGGCATCTTGGTAAATTTTAAATGATTGATTATCTTTATTCACTACAATAAGAATGAATATTCCAGTCATTTCATTTAAATACTCAATAAAATTATGATTTACAGATTTATTGTATAAAGATATATTCTTTAACAGCTCAAACTCATCTATTACTCTATCAAATGGATTAATAGCATGACCAATCATTAAGTATAAAAAATCATTATCTTCGTAAATAGTAGTTTTTTGTTTAGGGTGAATATACAAAAATAAATTATGACTATGAGAAGTCAAGATTTCATGCTTTTTCCATATACCATAAAAAGGATAATCTTGATAGCTGATGTTATCATCACTAGTTAGCAAGTATCCCTTTGAGAAAAGTGTCTCTCTTAGATCTAATCTACTTATAAGAATGTTTTTTATCTCTTCTTTATACATATTTATCACCTTTCTCTGACATTTTTTTTAAATTATTATATATTAAATCAAACAATCTCACATCAATCAAATTTGATACATATGAATTATGTGGTGAAACATACACGTTGGGCAAAGACCATAATTTGTTGTCATTTGGTAATGGTTCTTCTTCAAAAACATCTAGTACGGCTGTAATATCTTGCCTTGATTGTAAAACAGATATTAAATCTAAAGTATTGATAATTTCTCCTCTTGAAACGTTAATTAGTAAGGAGTTTTTTTTCATTTTTAGTATTATATTCTTATCAAATAAATACCTTGTGCTTTCTAATAGCGGTAAAGTTAAGATAATTACATCCATATTAGAAACAGTTTCTTGAAGTTTATTGATATGTACAAAGTTATTTCTGAGTAAAGTATTGTTATCATTTATATCTATTGAAATTATATTCACATTAAAAGGCTTGATTCTTTTTGCTATTTCTTGTCCTATGCTTCCAAATCCTAAAATAGCAACATTTTTACCAGTTAGTTCTTCTAAATATCTTTGTTTAACCCATAATTTGCGACCTTGTTGGTAATGAAATTGTCTAGATTGCTTATAAACTTCTAAAATCTTTAAAATAACCCACTCCGCTATAGGAATACTGTATACTCCACTAGCATTGCATAAAGTTATGTTTTTTTCTTTGATGTATTCTAATGGAACGCGATCCAAACCCGCGCTCGTTAAATGAATCAACTCTAAATTCTCGAATTTTTTTATATCGTTGTAAATGAATAAGCTATTACAAACAACAGCACTAAAACAGCTTACATCTATATCCAATTTCACTCTTTCATCCTGAATAAAGGTAACTTTATACCCTATTTCTTTTATCTTTTCAATTTGCTCATCTGAATATTTATAAGCACCAGTTAATAATATATTCTTCATTGCATGCATTCTCCACTCTTTACAATATTATATAGAAATTATTTTGTTAACTATATCAATTACTTCTTGTTTATTGTTCTTAAAGAATTCTTCGTCTTTTAATTCGAGCGATTGTTCAAACTCTCTAATTCTTGTAATACCGTCTTTGAATGTTCTTAATGCGGTATCATAATCAATGATGTTTTTTTGATTAAAGAATGATCTTGATAAAATTACGATTGATGATTTTAAGCGATAATGCTCAGCAATTATTTTTTCTGCTGGTAAAGATCCTTGTCCAACTTGAGCTATACCCCCAAATCCGTAAGGTGAGTTGTAATTTTGAATTTTATCTATTAACTTTTCAACAGTTCCATTTGATAGTAATTCAAACATAAATTTCATATTATAACCTAAATGAAGATCATTTAAACCTATATGAATATAATCTATACCCTTAACTTGGAGTATTTCATCTAAATTATCAACTGCTTCTGGGGTTTCTAGCAATATACAAGTTTTTACACGATTATTAACTGCATTAATAAAAACCTCTATTTCCTTTTTTGTTTTAGAAAAAGGAAGCATAATAATGTCAGCACCTTGCTCTATAACTGTGTTAATTTCATCTACTGATTCATCATTTATAGGGTTTACTCTAACCAATAATTTAGACATCTTTAATACATTTTTTACTGTTCTAATATCGCTAATTTTATGATATGATATTACGGTATCTAAATGTCCCTGTCTTTCAATTTTGCCTTTAATTTCTAAATCTATGAAGATCCAATCAACACCGCTTTTTTCTGCAATTAGTGCAATTTCAGGTTTGTTAGTTATATACATAAGTTTTAAACCCATACAATTATTATTCTCCCTCTATAAATTTTTTTTCACTGTTTGCTCTTTATTTACATTATCTTTCATCAAAATAACTTTAAATATTGTCATAATTATTATTTTAATATCAAATAATAATGAAACGTTTTTTACATAATACAC
>CAZRJV010000072.1:0-5515 GCA_964600625.1 uncultured Acholeplasmataceae bacterium | reverse complement strand
TAGCTAAAGAAAGAGGCGTCCACATGGGACGCCCTAAATATGTTTTACCTGATAACTTTAATGAAGTTACTACTTCTTATTTAAGAAGAGAAATTAAATGTAGTGATGCAGCAAGATTGCTAAATATGGCTAGAGGAACATTTTTTAAATATGTGCACATAAAATAAGGTTCGTACTCGTGTCACAACTTTCTAATACCTAGTTCAAACCCGTGTTACAAATCCCATCTTGCTTAATAATCCCTACTACCGGTCGGATTTGAACCTATACTATTTAATCCTATATATACAAAAAATTAGTCACATTCGACTGATTTTTGTTAGTTTTGCTACTAATTCAATATGTTTTTGGAGTCACAATCAGCCATAATGGGATGTTCTTTTGATACCTTAAAACCTTAACTGGATAATTTATACCGTATTCGAGTAAATAATGGAAAGTTTGAGAATGATTTTTCTTCATTTTTAGTTCAAATCCGATTGGCACATCGATTAATAACTATAACCAGTTTTAAAACTCTTTATAATTTATTGAGTTTCAATTTGCTAACACACTATTTTACCTTGATCTCGTATCTAATTTACTAAACTTCTTTCTTAGTACTTCATGATAAATTAGCGTTGGAATTATAGAAATCATTACCACTGAAATTAAGTATGGATTCCAATCATCAAAAGTAATTAACGTTAGAATATATGTGATCATGGTTGTTATACTACTAATATAACTGCTAAAAGTGTTCAATTTCTTCCAAGCAATTTCATTTGTTAAAGTAAAATTGGTTCTAACTCCAAATAATATGTTTCTCTTTTGATTAATTTTAGGATGTGAAAATAACATGGCAGCAAATATGAGTGTTAATGTTAGTCCAGTTATTGTTGGTATAATCCTAACATTTGATGTATATCTAAATCCAAGATAAATAGTAAAAAATAGTATAACGATTTGTAGTAATAACATCCAAATTTGATAACCAAACGACGCTTTCTTATACTCTACTCTTTTACTAAGTCCGTAATAAAAATAAATACTAAATGATAAAAAGATTAGTGTAATACCTGGAATAACTAAGTATTCAACCTTCTTTCCATATCTTGTAATATTACCAAGAAAATCATAATGTGCTGGAATGATATCATCCATGCCTCTAAATAAAATCAATCCACTTAAAATACTTAATAACACTACAAAAATATTAAGTAAAAACAGAATTCTGTTTTTATTTCTAAATTTATCTTCGACACATGTACTTGTTAGCTTATCATCAATAAGCTCAGTTAGCTCAACATTAAATATAGAAGCTAATTCTTTTAATGTATCTAAACTTGGACTGGTTACTTCTTGTTCCCATTTAGAAATAGTTTGCCTAGAGATATGTAATTTTGATGCTAGTTCTTCTTGTGTTAACTTGTTTTCAATTCTTAACTTTTTTATTTTTTCACTTAACTTCATCTAAAACCCCTCCTACCATCATTATATATGATAAAAATTGTATTAACTAGTACTTTTATCGCACTTTTTAAGTGCGCTTCCTTTATAGAACTAAAATATGATGGTACAAGAAAATATCCCAAAATAAGATCGTCTTGTTTTACTTGATAATACTCAAACGTATTGTCCAGTTCAGATCTCCTTCTTTTAGTATTTTTTTATTTTACCCATATTTACCTATTTAAGTATAGTGTTTACTCATATGGGTATACTTTTTACTCAACGATGACTTCATAAACTGTAGTTATTGAATGGATAATTCAATAGTCCCATTTTGGCTTCTATTCATATGATTTTAGAGCGTCTATCATATCAATTTTTCGCATCTTGGGTAATGAAATTAGATATACTATGCCAATAAATACGAATGATAATATTAGAGTGAGGAAGTAACTTAACAAATTAATCTGATTACTCAGTAAGATTCCATCCACAACAATTTGACTGATAATAAAATAGTGTAATACTTTACCTATAAGTATGCCCACACCAATGCTAAATGTTGAAATTAAAACCGTTTCTCTAAAAACATACCCAGATACTTCAACTTCTTGATATCCTAGCACTTTGAGTGTAGCTATTTCTCTTTGTCTTGTATTGATATTAATCAATGTTAAATTATAATTAATAATGATTGCAAGAGCGCTTGCTGCTAGTACAAGCACGATAATAATACTGTTCATACTTTCTGATGTTTTATTGAAACTATAACGATTGTCTTCATCAAATAAGATTTGTGTGACTTTTATATCTGCTTTTAATGATTCACGTAGTTCATTTCTAATATCTTCGTTTAATATACCAGTCTTTACAAATACTCTATTATAGAAGACATTAACTTCACTATTTAAAACATCTTCTGATATATACATATAATTCCCAAAATAGTAATCAATAACACCAGTAATTTTTATGCTGTTTGCAATGCCCTGTATTTCTAAATCAATGACATCGTTCTCTTTTATTCCATGTTTCATTGCGAACTCTTTTGTCACAAACGCTGATTCATTATCCATCATAAGCCTTTGACGATGAATATTCTTAAAATGAATAAAATCATTAAAGGTCAAGACATCATCTGGGACAACAATTTGAATATAATAATCGGTATCGTAATTTGCAATTATCATCATTGCATCCGCATGTTCATATGGATTAAGGGCATCAATATCTGTTTGCCCAATTTCTGTTCCTATTTCTAATTCATATTGAATCATTTCATCAAATTGATATTTTCCGGCATTGTCAACACTATCTTTGATACCAAATCCAGCAAGTAATAATGCCGTAGATCCTGCTACGCCAATCAGTGTTAAAATTAGATTTCGTTTATGCCTAAAAATATTTCTTAAAGTAGATTTGTATCTAAACCTAAGTCGTTTCCATAACCAGCTTATTCGTTCAATAAATATTTTTTTACCTGGCTTTGGCGCTTTTTGCCTTAGTAATTCCGTAGGTTTTTCTTTTAACATTGTGATTAATGAGAATATTGTTACCAGTAATACTGATAAGATCATCGTTATCGAGATAACGCTTATATATAGGAAGTGGTACTCTATTATTAGATTTGGTAAATTATAAGAGGATAAATATGCATTGTATATCACTGCAGGAATGAAGTATATACCTAAACCAATACCCAGTATTGTGCCAAGTCCAGATGATATAATTGCATAGAAACTGTATTTCCAAACAACCTTAGTTTTTGGATATCCAAGCGAAATGAGTGTTCCTATTTGCGTTCTTTGATCTGATATGATTTTAGTAATCGATGACATTGATACCAAGATTGTAATTAAAAAGAAGAAAATTGGAAAAATCATTGCAATTGTTTCCACAATTTTAATGTCTGATTGATACTTAACAAAACTTTGATTTTGATGTCTAGTTGTAAAATAGTATGAATCATAATCATTTTGCAACGCTTCTACTGTTTTTTTTATGAAATCTTCATATTCAATCGAGAACATATCAAACTCATTAGCCCCTTTTACTTTGACTGCGATATGGCTATAGTTGTCCTGAAGAAGACTTTGATCTGCATAAATCATCGCTTCAATTGGTCGTTGACTAATCTCAGATATTTCTTGTGCATACGCAAAATACCATGGATTTTGCACCACACCTACCACTTTAAATGTTTTCCCCAATGCTTCAGTTTCATACCCAATTTCAATATCTAATAAATATATTTGGCTTTTTTCAACAACGACTTCAATGTACTCATCATGTTCTTGTGGCATTCTTCCATCCACAATTGATAAATTATTGATTGATATCCCGTTTTTAAAATCTAAAAGCATAATTCTTGCAACATGGTTAGTTTCATATATTGCAATTGTTTCATCAACCATTAAGTATGGCATAACTTCAGAAAATCTTTGGTCATTTTTTAGATTGTCAATATCCGCTTCACTAAATATGGCGGTTTGTTGAATCATAATATCCGCCATATTGTAATCGTTATAGTATTTTTCAACACTATAGCGCATATTCGGTGCGGTTGTTAAAAGCCCCACTAAAAATGAAACGCCAAGCATCACGATTAAAATGATGGCGATAAGTTTAGAAGCTAGATTTTTAACATCTTTTAAAATATACTTTCGGTATGCGCTCATTACCAAACAACTTCCTCAATATCTTTTGGATATTCATTGATGATAGTTTGTTGGATTTGACCGTTTTTAACGTGGATAACTCGATCAGCTATTTCAGTAATGACATGATTATGTGTAACTAATATGACTGTTTTGTGATGTACTTTACATGTGTCATGTAATAACTTTAAAATGTTTTTTCCTGTTTCAACATCTAAGGCGCCAGTCGGTTCATCACACAGTAGTATTTTTGGGTTTTTAGCAATCGCTCTTGCAATCGATACTCTTTGTTGTTCCCCACCTGATAATTGTGAGGGGAAATTATCTATTCGCTCTTTTAATCCAACTTGCTCTAAAACCGTCCTAGCATCTAATGCTGATTTACAAATTTCTGAAGCAATCTCTACATTTTCCAGTGCTGTAAGCTGTGGCATCAAATTATAAAACTGAAAAACAAAGCCAACATCATATCTTCTATATCTTGTGAGTTCTTTTAAGCTCAAAAGACTTATGTCTTTATCTTTTATAAAAATTGATCCGGAAGTCACTGTGTCCATACCTCCTAGAATATTTAAAATCGTCGTTTTACCAGCTCCACTTGGTCCAACAATTACACAAAATTCACCATCGTTTATTTCAAAGTTAACGTGGTCATTTGCTTTAATCGTCTGATTTCCTATAGCATATGTTTTAACAACATCCTTGAATTCAACAATTTTTGACATGACTTACTTCACTCATCCTTTCAACTATTTTTTTCATAGATTCAACAAACATTAATGTTGTATCATATCCTGCCAGCTTGAAGATTAACTCAAAATGTTCTTGTGCGTCATTCAGCTTTTTTTCTAAATATTGTTTGCCTTGGTCTGATAGTTCAATTAAAATACTCCGTCTATCATTAGGATTGATATCCATGACAATATAATTTCGTTTGCTTAAACTACTAATAATTGCACTGATTCGACCTTTTGAAACATACAATGCTTCACATAACTGCTTTGGGTTCATTTTTTGGTTGATGTAAAGCTGCAACAAAAAAGCATCTTCTCCCTGAACTAGGGAAACTAAGTTTATGACCATTTCTGTTCTTGCCACTTCATGTAACATTTCAAGAAATTGATCCCTTAATTGTTGGATTTTGTTTTTCATGATTAAATCACCCTTTATTTAGTATACAGTATATAACTATATAATAACATAAACTAGTTTGAATTGATACCATTTCTTGTACTTTATGTTCTTTGTAGTTATTATATAATTTGTTGATTCATTAACCGATATTGAATAGGTGAATAGCCACCTAGAGTTAATTTTATTCTATCGTGATTATACCAATAGATATACTCATCAATTGTTCTAATTAAATCAGATAAAGATTTAACCTTTTGTAAGTAGATGGTTTCGCATTTAAGTGTCCCGAAGAA
>CAZRJV010000071.1:0-5804 GCA_964600625.1 uncultured Acholeplasmataceae bacterium | reverse complement strand
ATATGCACTATTAACAAATGGTAATGCGGTAGTCTTAGGGTTAGTAGATGAACCGCCTATCACTGATATAGTTATACTTAAAAAATAGATGGTTTGTTAACCTTTAGCAAATACTACCAGAAGGAGTTTAAGTTTAAATGAAACTAAAATATTGGAAAAAAGATCTAGGAAATATATTTATGGTATTTGGTATAATACCGCTTTTGTTAATAACGCGATTTTCTCGCGTCAAATCTATATATAAAGAAAAAGACTTTTCTGAGGAAGAACTAAAGAGATTATATAAAGGTCTTCCTAAAATATCTTTTTTATATATATCATTATCAATATTATTTTGGCAACTGTTAGTAATCAGCTCCGATAAGCCAACACGTATTATATGGGCAGTGATTATAATCTTCAGTTTATGGTCAACAGTCATTTTATTAATATTAGGATTTAAATTACTGGTAGATTTCTATGATGATTTTCATGCGTATCCAACTAAGTACAAAGTATTTCATGAATCATCTCGATATATAGAAATAGACCAGATAGAGTTTAACAAAATTGATACATTTTTTCATGCAAAAAATCAGAAAAATTATGTAATTTTGAAACGCAACAATTCTAATTTTGTTGGTAAATATAATGAAGATGATGATTCATTAGAAATGGTAGATGAAAAAACAACCAACAATATAATTTTATTATACAAAACTAACCTGTCAAATAATTCATATTATCGCGGCGGTTTATTGGGACACTTTTTCTTTAATTTGCTGCTGAAATTGGTAACAATTGTTACATTAGGTATTGCCTGGCCATTTTTAGCCACCGCAAAGTTAAAATATGTAACGTCAAGGACTTATATTAATGGCGAAAAACAAATTTTTGATGGTAATCCTATGCAACTATTTGGAAAGTATATTTTGTGGCTTTTTTTGACAGTTATAACTTTAGGAGTTTATTCTTTTTGGTTAAAGACTAATGTTAAAAAATGGACAACCAAACATACCCACTTTGCGGCCTCGGAAACCGGAGAATCTCAGTTTATTGGCGGAGCATTTGGATACTATTTTTTAATGCTAGGATTAGGTATACTGAAGATTATGACATTTGGCATTTTATCATCATATGCACATTGTGTTTCAAACAGATATCTAGCTAATAATACGATAATTGATGGCGTAAAATTGCGTTTTGATGGTACAGCAACACAATATTTTGGGAAAAGAATTCTATGGCTATTTCTCACAATAGTCACCTTAGGAATATATTCATTATGGTTTTCACTAAATTCAAAAAAATGGATAGTAAAACATACGGTGTTCCGCAATGAAGAAGATAAGAATATGATTAGGGGTTTAGTTTAACTTGACAATGTCACAACAGTTTAACAAGATTTATAGGTGAATATTTAATAGATAATTAGTCATAATATTGGAGGATTAAGAAATATGAAAAAAAACAAAAGTTTATTTAAAATCATGTTAGTGATTGCCTCGTCAACACTAATTACGATGTTTATGGTGGGATGTAAAGATGAAACCGTCTATAAGCCTGAAACAACTAATTTGGAAGATTATAACCACCCAGTTGATTCAGTATTTGGTAAATTCACAAAATTGCGAGATGAAACATTTGTTTCAAATGAAATAGTATCAGCAAGATATAACGTGATAGGTGATTTAAAAAACGGAGTCTCCTACATTGCAACTCGTGGACACTCGTTTATTGGTATTCCCGGAAAAGTGATTGCCGGAAACATTAAAATAGAATTATTTATCGACGTTAACGATTTTATTGTTGGGTACAAATTTGTTGAATATGATCATTCTAAAGGAGAAAATATAAAATCAGTTAATAATTATTTAAAGAGGTTTATTGATACTAGCATTATCGAAGTAGAAACATCTATTTTTAATAATAAAGAATTAAAAGCCGGAGTAACAGAAACAACAACCAATGTTATTGATGTAGTTTTATTAGCAATTAAAGAAGTACATAAAGGCGCTCATCCGCTATACAAATATTTTGGTGAATTTAGCAAAGAAGCTGATTTTTCATTTATTGCCAATGAAGTTGTTTTAGAAAAACATATCATAACCGGCTATATGAAATCTGGCGTTTCATATGTCGGCAACAAGGAGCATCAATTTGATGCTTACGGCACGACGATTGAAGGAAACATCAAAATTGAATTATTTATTGATGAAGATGGAATTATTGTCCATTATGAATATTTAGAGTATAAACACTCAGAGGGGTTTAAAAGACAAATCGATAAGTATTTAAACGCTTTTATTGGCACTAAAGCGGTAAACATTACTGATACGATCGCGGCCAATAAAACAATCTATGCTGGGGCAACCGAAACAGCAACCAATGTAATTACCCCGATTTTATTAGCAATAGAAACTGAGGTGTATAAAAGTTTATATTCGTTTTACTAGGGGTTGCGGACACGCCATAAATAAATTGTTGGACAATTTATTTATCTGCATTTATTATTACTTAAAAAAATCGGATGTTAAAAACTGAGATTTTTGGAAGGGAGAAAAAGATTATGAATAAAAAAAAGAAGGCATTGTGGTTGAAGAATTATCGCAAAAGTATTGATTTGATTATTAAAAAATTAAAAATCAATTATTATGTTAGTTATTTTGCATTAATTCTATCCATTTATTTTTTGATGAAAGTTAATTCGTGGATATTAGAGGAACCTGTTAGGCTAGGAATCATATATTTTCTTTCATTTGTAATAACAATATTAGGAATAAACGTTATAAGTTTATTTTTAATTGCAACAGATTTTGAAAAATTCGAAGGAAAAAAGGTGATTGTATTATTTGGCGTATTTGCATCAATAATTTTGCAGATTAGTTTAATATTATCTTTTATTGTTAAAAATTTTATGATTACCTATTTAGTTTTAAAAATACCTAAAGATGACGGTTTTGTTGATTATAATAGAGAAGAAGATAATTACGCAGTTTATACTAAAGCGAAAGAGACTATTGTTGAAAAAGGGGGAACCGATTGCTTAAAAGAGCGTGAAGAACTTGAAAATTTGGCTGAAAAAAACTATTATCCAGCAAGTTATTTTCTTGGAAACTTATATTCTAACACCATTGAGGATATGAATTTGGATTTGGCTTATTACTATACTTTGGTTTTTTTGTCAAACGACAATATATCAAAAGAAGAAAGAGCGGATGTATTGATTTTATTAGCTAAAGTTGTTGTTTGCTATACAGATGAGGAAATGAGCGGAGGTAATCCTATCGATGAATATGGTGGATTGATTGTTTTGATGGACTGTTTATATCAAGCAGAGTCTTTAAACCATCCAGATGTCAAATATTATATTGATTTTATATATGAGAATTTAGATGTAGATTTTAAAAAAATAAAAGAAATTGTAGAAGAGGAAAAAGTAGTTGAAAGCATGGTTGTTGATTTTAACCAAAACAGAATCAAAGAAAAGGCATACGCTTTTAGTAAGAATAGAAAAAACACAGCTGATAAAACACATCACAGTTATGAGTTGGATGCGATTTAAGTGTTTAAATAAGATTATTATTTGAGAAATATCACAATCTCAACTCTATAATACAAAAACCAAAAGTAACCACTTAATTGATTTAAAGGTTATAAGAACGGCATTTTATGACAAAGGTAAATTTAATTTATATTGAGAAAAGCGTTTTATAAAAAATAAGCAAAGGACAAGATTAAATTGAAAACAAACCTATATTTAAATAATTTAGACGATAAAACGGAAGAAACTTATAATGATGTTACTTTAGATGAAGAACAACACCAAACTACTGATAAAACCTATTTGGATTTATTTGACAATTACGCATCTAAAATAATTGGAATTGAGGTTCTTTTAGAAAAAATTAATACGAACGAAGCGTTTGAAATGTGTAGCGTGTTATTTTTAAGAACCCTTAACGATTACTACGATAATAAAAAACATTCGCACTATTTTAAAGTTTTTGAAATGACAGCCGAAAACTTACTAAAAAAAACAAAGTTAGAACCTGCAGAAAAAGATGAAATAGAAGACCTTCTTGCGATTGAGATTTATCGTTTCAATTTTAATTTAATTAAAAAGAAACAGTTTAAAAAAGCTAAAAGGAATCTAATAAGATATATTAATCGACCTAACGTTTTTTCGTTATATCAAATTCAAAAAGTATTAATTGAGTATAAAATCAAAAAGTACTTAAAGAAAAGGGCTTATAAATCGGTTATCATTACTTCGGAATTGTTAAAAGAAATTGATGAAAATATGTTTGAGGTTATAAAAATTAACCCCAATGTCGCTGATGGCGCTTACCAAATATTTGATTTGATCAATGATAATAATAGAGCAAGTTCCAGATCGAAAAATATTAAAAGCGGAGCTGTCATAAAGAGAAAAACAGGAATGACAATTTTTATAGAAATATTTGCGTTTATAATCATGGGTTCTTTTACTTTGTATACTCTTTATAATATAAATTTATTTAGTTTAAACACACAAGCAATCTCATTAGTGGTATTGTTTACTTTAATTGCCATGCTATTAGCTGGGTTTACTTTAAATAGAGCCCTTAAAAGCACTATTTCACCGGCAATTTATACTATTGTAATTGTTTTGGCGGCGTTTTATATTTCTAAGACATTAGTAAAACCGAGTGTAATGGAGGATTTTATCACACAAATGGAGTTACAAAAACTGGCTACAATCGATGCTAATTACTTCAACTTAAGCTCATATGGCGGTTTTAATCTATATCAGGTTGGCTTGGGGATTATTAATGTTGTCTTTACGGCAGTTGCATTAATAATATTAAATTTAGATGGTTTAATGAACCGCTCAAGTAAGTTTAATAATACAATAAGAATCATTTGTGGCGCGCTGTTTTCAGGATATCTTTCATATTGGGCTTACAATTTGATTAGTTCTGGTTTTCATATCATTACTTTCTCAATACCCTATAATTTAACAACACTAATCGTATACAACATAACTGTTGTTTCATTTATGTTAGGTCTTTTTATAGTTTTTAAATTTCTAAGACTTAATAATAAGATTTGTTACCTAATCTTGTTATTAATTAATAGTGTAATTGCTATTTTACCAATTGTGCTTTTAGTAAACACATCTATGCTATTTTCTTTACCGGTATTAATCATCTTAATAGAAAGATTATTCCTAAGTCCTATTTTGGTGTTTTTCTTAGGTCATGTTTTCCATATTTCTTATAAATATAAACTAAGAGAGGAACAATATTACACGAGATATCGAGCAAAACGGATTATTTATAATAATGCAGACTTATCAAAATCCGTGCTTGTTGCGGACACAACAGATTATAAAGTGTTAAGACGACCAATTTTCTCTGATGAGAAAATAAACAAGTGGAAAGAGATAATAAAAATATCCAGCATTGATAAAGAAGAACTTTTACCTGATGGGCAAAAAAATATAGACAAAGCAATAAAGAAATCTAAACTAATAAAGATGTTTCATGAAAACAATTTAGAAGAAGTAACCTCACCTAAAGAACAAACAAGTTTAATCGCAGAGCAACCGGATGAGAAAACAATTAGCCTTGGTATAAGGGGAAAACTAAAAAGGTTTTCAGAAAATAAACAATTAATGAAGGTAGACGAAATTTCTAAGGTTAGTAATGTTTTCTTTAATAAGGACAAGAAACAACGCCTTCACCCACTAATAGAATTAAAAAAGGGAGAACGTGTTAAAGGAAAAAACTCGAGATTGTTTATTGAGTTTCCATATGAGGCGGTATTCTCTTTTAAAAAAA
>CAZRJV010000070.1:2153-5820 GCA_964600625.1 uncultured Acholeplasmataceae bacterium | reverse complement strand
TACGGTGAAATGATGATAGAATTGTTTCCTGATGTGGCAAAAGTTACTGTTGATAATTTTATAAATTATGTTAATTCAAAAGATTATCAAAACAGTTCATTTCACCGAATCATTAAAAACTTTATGATTCAAGGTGGAATTGTAAAAAATACCCAACCACCAATTGTTGGTGAGTTTAGTAGTAACGGAATTAGCAACAGCTTATTACACGACCGCGGAGTTATTTCAATGGCAAGAACAATGGTTAATAATTCAGCAACTAGCCAATTTTTTGTAATGCACGCTAAAAGTCCACATTTAGACGGCAATTATGCTGGGTTTGGTGGTTTGCTTAAAGGTTTTGAGGTCTTAGATCAAATTGCTAATGTTAAAACAAATCCAAGTGATGCTCCAACAACACCAGTCGTAATTGAAAATGTTACTCTATATTTAAGAGGATACCAAAAATAGGATATTGTCATTTTATATGGCGTTAACTGTTGGTGGAACGGTGATACTAATAGTCTTATTAACGATTAATATTATGGTTACGGGACCAACAATATTAAAACAAATAAACTAATTTCAACAAACGCAAAACTATAAAGGAGTTTTGCGTTTGTTACTTTAGAAAACATTTACCCATAATTGAACAATGGATATAGTAAAAATTGCAATTAAGAACAATAATAGATAAAATGAGAGTTACATAAGATATAATCACTTTACAGGAGAAGATGATTAAATGGCAAAAACAAAGAAATTTAAACAAAATCGTAAGCTTTGGTATCGAAATTTAAAAAGAATTCTTATATTAAGATATAAAAAGCCGAGATTTATCTATTTAGATGATAAGCCGAGTAACCAAAGTATTATTTTATCTAACCATGTTGGGACAGATGCTCCGATGTCACTAGAGATGTATGCTGATTTTCCGATTAGAATGTGGGGAACCGCTGAAATGAACTCAGGGTTAAAGCAACTTTATCGTTACCAAACTAGAGTTTATTATCATCAGAAAAAGGGCTGGAATATTCATCTAGCAAGACTTTTTTGCTTACTCGCTAGTCCATTAACCAATTTATTTTATAAAGGGTTAAAACTAATATCTACATACAAAGATCACCGTTTCAGAAATACAATTAAAGAAAGTGTTGATGCAATTAAAAATAAACAGGAAAATGTTGTCATTTTCCCGGAAAAATCAGATGGTGGATATTTAGATGAACTTCAATGTTTTCATGCTGGATTTGTTATGTTGGCGGAACAGTGCCTAAAAAAGGGTATTGATGTCCCAATCTATGTCTCATATTTTCTATTAAAAGAAAAGGTATATATTTTTGGCAAACCAATTTTATTCAGTGATCTAAAAAAGATTGCAAATAACCGTAACGAAATGGCAGAATACTTAGTTAACAAATGTAATGAACTTGGTAAGATAAACCTAGAAGAAATCTATTCGGATAATATTTCATAAACTAAATCTTTAAGTTTAGGCAATACATCCGATTCAAACCATTTATTTTTAGCAATCCATCTTAAATTTTGTGGTGATGGATGAATTATCGGGAAAAATTTTGGTAAGTATTTGTCATAATTTTTAACTGTTAATGTAGTATTAACGTTATAATTCGATTGTAGATAATATTTTTGGGCATATTGACCAATTAAAATAATCAATTTTATATTTGGCATCCACTGAAGAATTTGTGGGTGCCATTTTTTGGCAAAATCCTTTCTTGGTGGTAAGTCACCATTTTTACCTCTTCCTGGATAAAAGAAATCCATTGGTAAATGAGCAAAGATGTCAGGATTATAAAAGGTTTGTTGTTCAATGCCAAGCCAACCCCTTAATCTTTTGCCACTAATATCATTCCAAAGCATATTAATAGATTGAGTTTTAAGGCCGGGAGCTTGTCCCACTAATAAGATTTTAGCAAGTGGAGAGGCAACATAAAGTGGTTTCCAACCCTGATTGACAAAAGCAATATTATCACTACTAGTAATGATCTCTTGATAGATATTATTTAAATTTTGATAGTGTTTAAGATATTTTTTCATATTAAGGGTCTCCATTCTTTTATTTTACATTAAAACTGTTTTATTTACAATTTGGTATCTTCATTTATGTTTAAATTAAGTGAGGTCTATTATGTTTTTTATGATATAATTTGTATAAGAATATTGATTAAATCATTTACAGTAAGAGTGATTATGTCATATTATAGTAACGCAAAGTTAGGAGCATTAATAGGGTTCATCAAATGAAATGCTTGTTTATTAGTTGAAATCCAGACAATAGCGCTTTAAAGAAAACATTAGAAAACTTAGGGTTAAATTTTCTTGGAGTTTTTAAATTGCCAACCAACAATGAAATGTATTTAATTGGGGATCGTGAAAAAGCGATTTTCGAATGGATAGATAAAAATATTCGATAAATAGAAAGAGGGAGAAGTATTATGAAAAAATGGGAATACAAAATGATTAGTATTAAGGCAATCAAATCTTTTTTGGGCGGTAAATTCGACTACGATGAAATTAATACTATTTTAAATAAAGAAGGAGAAGATGGCTGGGAGTTAGTAAATATCGTCTCTACTAACCATGCTTATGGTGACACTAATACGCTAGGTTTAGTTTTTAAAAGACTTAAAGATGAGTCTTTTTAAGTATGATAGTTACTTTTAATGTAAGATATAAGAAAAGACTTACATTTAATTTATGAAATGGTATTATAAAATTGATAGGAAGGTGATAATATGAAAAGGTTATTAATTGTTTTATTGCTTGCAATCTTTAGTATTTCTATTACGGGTTGTGAAACTGAAAAAGTCAAACTACTTTATTCAGCATCATATCGTGATACTAATAACTTTCCTGAAGTGGTTTCTTATATTGATAATTACGAAGATTATCTGTTATCAGGTTATCCACTTGAATTGGAAGAAAGCTTTTTTAAAAATAATATTTTATATGCAGTTTTAGAATATATTAATGTTACCGCGAGCAACCTTCACAAGCTAAGTAGTTTTGAATTACAAGATAAAACATTAAAGATCAACCTTGTTAAAAATATGATCAATGCAGGTGATGCCTTTAGCATCTATGTAAACATTTTTGGCATTAATAAAAAACTTTTTGATAAAGCCGAAAAAGTAGAGGTTTTTGTTGATAGCCGTGTTTTTGGTCGCAATTATTATAATTTAGCAGTTGTTAATAATGATGGAGTTATCCTTAGTTTCGAGTTAAAAGAAAAGTATTTAGAAGGTGAAGATATCTTTATTAGAACCGAAGTAGTTTATAACGGTGTCTTACAAATCTATTTTGATGGAGTTTTAGTAGAATCAAGGGAGTCAAACGAACTTGGCAAGTTTGCATATTGGGATTTTTTACTAGTGATGCCAGGTCATAATGCTACGCTTGAATTTAAAATTATAAAAGACGATTTAAAACTCAAGAATTATCAATTGTCATCAATAACTTTTGCAGATGGTGCTGAAGAACCCAAAAACAACATTTTTGCATTATCAAATGACTTTTATCAAAACCAGCAATACTTAGAAAACACTTATGGTATCAACGAAAATACACAATATTTAATTATTGATAATAAAGAAAAATTTCAAGACATATATCGTATTTTCTCAGGGCATGAGTTAAATGAAACTGATAATCTAGATCAATATAT
>CAZRJV010000070.1:0-2053 GCA_964600625.1 uncultured Acholeplasmataceae bacterium | reverse complement strand
TTTCAAATAATAAACTAATCAAATTTTGATTAGTTTATTTTATTAATTTTTTTTATAAACTTGAAAAAATACCTCCTTCATGGTAAAATAATAAATAGAACCGGTAATAAATTACTTAATTATATTACCAATACACATTGATAATTAGACATAATAAAAAGGCCAAAAAGCCTTTTTATTATTAAAGAAGGGGTGATGTTTTATCACGAAAATTAAAAAAGCCTTAGTATTAGCAGCTGGAATGGGAACCAGATTAAGACCCTTATCCATTTCTACTCCCAAACCACTATTATTAGTAAATGGAAAACCAATCATTGAAAGTATTATTAGAGCTTTAATTAGTAAAGGTATCGAAGAGATTTATTTAGTAGTTGGTTATCAAAAGGAAAAATTTAGCTACTTACAAGATAAATATCAAGAGATTAGATTTATAATTAATGATGATTATGACACTAGAAATACTATTTCCTCTATTTATGCTGCTCGCAACATCTTAAACGATAATTTTATTATTATTGATGGTGATTTATATGTCGGTAACAGTAATGTTATTAATCCTAAAATTGATCAAACATTATTTTTATATCGACCACTTGAACTTCAAAATAAAGAATGGGGTTTCCAACTTGATTTCCTTACAAATAATGTCTTAGAAGTAAGAAGACCGAAAGAAATGACTTATTTGAATAATAAATTTTACGGTGTGTCTTTTTGGTTGAAAAACGATTTAGAAGTATTTGTTAATGAAGTTGTTGATAAATATCAGCATCCAGACTATGTGGATAAAGCCTTTGAAGAAGTAATTAATAATATATTAGATAAAATCACTTTAGGCGTAAGAGAGATAGCGGATAAGCAAATATTTGAAATTAAAGAACTCGAAGATCTACTTGAAGTTGATGATAGCTATATTATGTTTAAAAGTATCGATCTACTATGTAATGTTTTAAAAATTGAAAAAGATGATATTACCCAAATATACGATAGTCCTGGGCGCAGTTTAAATAATACTAATTATGTGGTAGAAATTGGTAAAGAAAAATACTTACTAAGAATCCCCGGAAAAGGGACCGAACTCTTTAATGACCGAAGAGCAGAAAGAGACGCCTATAAGCAATTATCAGGCCTTAATTTGGTTGAAGAAGCTTATTTCATTGATAATATCAGTGGTATTAAAATTAGTAAATTTTATCACGGTAGTCGCATAATAAATCAAGAGAATCCCAAAGAATTAAGTAAAATGATGGAAAAGCTTCATCAAATTCATGATGGAGATTTTCAGTTTAATGATGATGATGTTTTTGACAGAATTAGGAGATACGACTCTTTTGCTGCTAGCGTTAATGGCAGAAAAGATTATAGCGATGAATTTAGAAAACTTCATCGTCTTATTCTTGAAAAAGAACAAGTGTTGTCCCAAGAGTTTAAAAATGTTCCAATTCATGCCGACTTATCACCAAATAATGTTTTAGTAACCAAGGAAGGTGAAGTGTTATTTATTGATTTGGAATTCATTTCAATGGGAGACCCTTTTACTGACTTAGCAAACTTTTCACATGATGCAAATTACTCAAGTGAAAAAACCATTGAATTATTAGAGATATATCTAAACCGTAAACCAACTAAAGACGAGATAAGAAAACTACTATTCTTATGTGCCGCTGTTTCGGTTATGTGGTATTTATGGGCAGTTTATAAAATGAATGTCGAAGAGCATAATCGACCAATGTATAAAGAATATCGCGATCTATATTTAGAGTACGCTAAAAATATGTATGATTCATCACTAAATTACTAGATAATAATATTAATGATATACTTATATAGACATGAATTAGTAATATGAGGAATATATGAGAAAAAGTACTAAAATATTATTATCAATTTTCATCCCAATTATAATGATCGTTTCAATTATTTTTATTTACTTAAATGATCATTATCAAGCAACTGAAGAAATAAATGATTTTCTTGTTTCTACTGAAACAGTAGAAGTCTTTAAAGATGACAACAATTACTATACTTTCAAACCTAAAGATCCAACCAAAGCAAT
>CAZRJV010000069.1:0-5989 GCA_964600625.1 uncultured Acholeplasmataceae bacterium | reverse complement strand
TTCCCTTGGGTTCCACTATGGCCAAAGCCACCTGGTATTAAAATACCATCAACTTCACTTAGTTGTTTTTCTAATGCGTCTTCGCTAATTTTTTCAGAATCAATCCACACTAAATCAATTAAAAAGTTTTTTTCATACCCAGCATGTTTTAAAGATTCAATAATTGAAATATAAGCATCGTGTAGTGAAACATATTTGCCAATTATTGCGACTTTAACTCGCTTTTTAGCCTCTTTTATCCTTTTAATGAGTTGTTCCCATTTGGTAACGTTAGCCGGCTTTAAATTGTCGATTTTAAAGTGATTTAAAATTAAATCGTCAATGTTAGCCTTTTTCATTGCTAATAGTATTTCATAGACAACTTCAACATCGTATGATTGAAAAATAGCTTCAGTAGGAATATCTGTAAACAATGATATTTTTTCAATATGCTCATTAGCGATTGGTTCTTCCGATCTTAAAACTAACATATCTGGAGATATCCCAAGTGATTTCAATTCTTTAACACTGTGTTGCGTTGGTTTGGTTTTTAGCTCGCCAGCCGCTTTTAAGTACGGCACGAGCGTGGCGTGAACATAATAGGTATTTTCAACACCAAAATCACGACGCGCTTGTCTAATCGCTTCTAAAAATGGTAGTGATTCCATATCTCCAACTGTCCCACCAACCTCAACAATAACAACATCAGCTTTGGTGTTAGTAGCGGCTCTTTTTAAAAGTCTTTTGATTTCATCAGTAATATGAGGAATAACTTGGACAGTTTTGCCTAAATAGCGACCTTTTCTTTCATTATCAATAACAGCTTTATAAATTCTACCTGATGAAACTGATGAATACTTTGTTAAGTTTTCATCAATAAAACGTTCATAATGACCTAAATCAAGGTCAGTTTCGGCCCCATCTTTCGTTACAAAAACTTCACCATGTTGTAGTGGTGACATTAAGCCCGGGTCAACGTTAATATAAGGATCAAATTTTTGCATCGTTACCTTTAATCCGCGCGATTTTAATAAAACACCGATCGAAGCCGCTGCAATTCCTTTCCCTAAACTTGAGACTACCCCACCAGTCACAAATATATACTTAGCCATTTATAAAACACCCCCATTGTTGATAAAATAAAAAGGCACGTCGGAAGACGTAGCCCTTTATTATTATATCAAAATCATCTTTAACTATCAATACATATCTTCGTATTCGTCCATGATTTCGTGATAAGATTCTTCATCATAATCTTCTTCTTTTATATCATCGAAATCAAGATCAATATCATCTTCATCAGTTGATAATAAGTTTAGTTCGTCTGCGATATATTGTTTTTCTTCGATTAGTGCGATTTTTTCTTCTTCATCTAAATCTTCTAACTCTTCAAGATCTTCTAAGTCAAGTAATTCTTCATCATCAAAGTCATCGAAATCAAGATCTTCTTTATCATCAGCTTCAACACCAATAATAGATTCAATCTTTTCTTGGGGTACATTAGCGAAGTTAACTTCTTTATATCCTTCTAATACTGCTGGATCACCAACACTTGATTCATCAATAAAATCAGTACCGTCTTTTGACCAATACTCTAAATTGCGATCTTTTAAATCCCATAAACCGTGACCCATATAAACAAAACTGGCGCTAGTTACTATATCAAGATATAGTTGGTTTAGGGTTTCATAATCAGTGATTGAAAAACCTTTAATTTCAGCAACATCACCAAAAATCTTTTTCAGCTCTAATGGAGCATCATTTTCAACTAATAATTGTTCGACTATTTTTATCATCGATAGATCTTTTAACATCTTCTCACCTCTAAAACTACTGTATTATAACTCATCTAAAAGTTTAATGCAATAAATTTGTTAATTTATAAATTAAATCAAAAATCCCTTCGATTTAAAATCGCTTGTGAAAGCGTTTGGCTATCAGCGTATTTTAAATCACTTCCAGCGGGAATTCCGTATGCTAACCTCGTTATTTTAATACTACTACCTTGCAAGATCGCTTTAATATATTGTGCCGTCATCTCACCTTCAACAGTTGAATTGGTGGCAATGACAACTTCTTTAATCTTTGATAATCTTGACTTAAAATTAGCTAGATTTAGATCTCGTTCGGTAATTCCTCTAGAAAAATCAATTAAACCACCTAACACGTGATATTGACCACGAAATGAGTTAGTTTTTTCTAATAAAAACACATCACGTGATTCTGAAACAATCATCATTGTTTCTAAATCTCTTAACTCATTTTGACAAATCTTGCAAGGATTAATATCAGTTAATAATCCGCAAGTTTGGCAAAATGATAATTCAAGTTTGGCTCTTTTTAAATTTATACTAAATGATTCTACTTCATCAGTAGAAAAATTGGTGACAACATGCAGAGCTAAGCGCTCAGCTGTTTTTTCACCAATTCCTGGTAACTTTTGAAAATCTTCAATCAAATGTTTAATAACTTTTGGATACATTAAAATCCCATACCACCGACAGCGGCATATTTTGACATCACTTCTTCAGTTGTTTTATCAATTTGGGTTAAGGCATCGTTAACAGCTAAAATAATTACTTCTTGTAAGATTTCATGATCTTCAAGTAACTCTCTTGATAACGATACATCTAATAGCCGGCGGTTACCTTGCATTATAACTACACAGCCGCTAGCGCGGCCAGTAAATTCAGTTCTTTCAATTTTTTCTTGGGCATCTTGCATTTCTTTTTGTAGTTTTCTTAATTTATTAAGCATATTTTGATTCATTGTCATCACTCCTTAATTATTACTTTATCCCCAAAATATTGTTGGGCTACCGAAACGGTTTTATCGTCTTCGGTTGATTTTTCTTCAATATATATTTTTAGATCCATTTTTGGTAATAATGGTCTTTTACTACCATTTTTCCATTGATCTAAATAAATGGTTTTTAACGTTTGCCAATCAGAGTCTAAAATAGCATGAAAATTTCTAATTGACTTATCAATTTGTTTAATGATTCTTAAAGATTGTTTCTTAACAGAATCACGGTAGAGTGTTTGCGCCGTTTGAAGGTCTTTAACGGCCAACACTAATTCGTTGTCGGAACCGGCAACGACTTCAACATTTAATAATATCTCAGCTGTTTTTTCATGTCCAGCTGGCACTTTTGCTAAATTAGTTAACCACTCACTAACGATAAAGTTACGCTTGGTATTGTTACCTTTATGCATAATGTTGCCAATATCTTCGGAAGTAACAAGTTCGATTTTTTTAACCGCTTCTTTTTTTACATTAAAGTTTCCGCTGGCTAATTTCGATTCTATTTCAATTAATTGTCTTTTTAACTCTTGAATTTCAGCTTCATGGTTAATTTGGGTTAAAACATCATGGTTCATCATTTTTATTAAAGCTAATTCAACATAAGCTCTTTTTTGATTAGTATATTTAACATCTTGTTGTAAGTTATTTAATAAGTCTAAGTAAAAATAGATTTTTCTAGTTTCAACTTGATCACTAATATCTAAATATTTTTCAACTTCCATCTTAGTATTTTTAACTAATAAGATGTCTCTTAGTGCGATAATTAAGTCCGTAACTATTCTAGTGATTTCTTTACCTTCATCTAATAACTGTTCTAAAATAGTCATCACTTGATTGGTATCTTTTTCAGTAATCGCTTTAATCATTTTTCCTAATACAACGTGAGATACGGAACCGGCCACTTTATGAACATCAGCGGCGGTAATATTTTCATCAGCAAAAGAAATTGTCTGGTCTAATAGACTAAGGGCGTCTCTTAGCGCCCCTTCAGCGTTTTCAGCGATTGCTAAAGTTGCTTCTTTATCAATTTTTAAATTTTCAGCTTTGATAATTTCATCTAACTTTGAAACAATATCTTTAACCTCGATGTTTTTAAAATCAAAGCGCTGGCATCTTGACAAGATGGTAGCGGGGATTTTATGAACTTCGGTAGTTGCTAAAATAAAAATAACATGTTTTGGCGGTTCTTCTAATGTTTTTAACAAGGCATTAAAAGCTGCCGTTGTTAACATATGAACCTCATCAATGATATAAACTTTATAGCGGCACACCGATGGTGAGAATCTTGCTTTTTCTCTTAACTCTCTAATTTCATCAACACCATTATTAGAAGCACCGTCAATTTCTAAGATATCACCAATTAAACCGGAATCGATTCCCTTACATACATCACATTTACCACAAGCATCATCAGCTGGCATTTCTAAACAGTTGACTGCTTTAGCAAAGATCTTAGCGATACTTGTTTTACCGGTCCCACGGGGACCACTAAACAAGTAGGCGTGCCCTACCAAGTTTCTTTTTAAGGTGTTTTGTAAGGTTTGGACAATAACTTGTTGACCAGCAACTTCTTTAAATGTCTTTGGCCGATATTGACGATATAGTGCAACATAACTCATATGGTATCCCCCTTATAATTTCATTATAACATTATTTACCTAAACAAAATTGAGAAAACAATTTTTCAATAATACTTGACTCATAAGACAGCCCTAAAATATCAGCTAAACTATAATATGCGCTAGCTAAATCAACGGCAATTAAATCAACTGGCATTTCATCTTCAATTGATATTAACACGCGATTTAAACTGTTTTTAGCTTCAGTTATCTTTAAAATCTGACGTTCATTTGATAGATAGTTGAAATCTTTGGTTTCAATTTCCGTTAAACTAAGTTTTTTAATAATTTCTTTTTCCAGTTGCTCCAAACCGATTTGGTGCAAACTAGATATTAGAACTAAATCATCAAGCTCAATTTGTTTTGATAAATCGGATTTATTACCAATTAAAATCCGTTTCTTATCTTTAGTTAATTCCAATAACTGTTTGTCTTCATCAGTTAGTTTTAGACTTTGGTCTAAAACTAACAAAATCAACTCAGCTTTTTCAATAATTTCAATTGACCTTTGAACGCCAATTGATTCAACGATATCATCGGTTTTTCTAATTCCTGCGGTATCAATTAAGTTAAGAGTAATTCCACTTAAATTTAACCGCGATTCAATTAAATCTCTAGTCGTTCCTGAAATATCAGTAACGATTGCTTTTTCTTCTTCTAAAAGCGCATTTAATAAACTAGACTTACCAACATTAGGACGACCAATAATAGCTGTATTTATACCATCTTTAATAATTTTAGTGCGGTTGGAGCGATAAATTAAATGCTCCATTTTATTTATTAGATCAATTACCACCGGTTTAATAATTTCATTAGTCATCACAACAGCATCATCATATTCGGGATAATCGATATTAACTTCAATTTTAGCGATTAAATCCAAAACTTCATCTAATAGTTTTTGAACTAAAGGTGAAGTTTTTTTATCAAGAGCTAAATTAGCTATTTTTAAAGCTGACTCATTTTGAGCCTCGATTAAATCCATCACCGCTTCAGCTTGTACTAAATCGATGCGCCCGTTTAAATAAGCCCGTTGGGTAAATTCACCAGGGTTAGCCATTCTAATATCTAGTGTTAAAATTTCGCTAAGGACTGATTGCGTGACTAAAACTCCACCGTGAGTGGAGACTTCAATCACATTTTCGGTCGTAAATGATTTAGGTTCTCTAAAAACGGCAACCATGACTTCATCTAAAACATCACCTTCATTATTCAAAACATGTCCATAATGAATTGTGTGGGTCTTAACTTTAGTTAAATTAGGGCCTTTAAAGATTTTATTAAATTCCGTAATAGCGTTTGGCCCACTAATTCGGATGACACTAATACCGCCCGTTCCAAACGGGGTGGCAATAGCGGCAATATTGTCAATCATAAGTGCGGTAAATCCTCGTCGATATCAAATTGTTCTTCAATAACATCATCTTGATCGCCTTTACTAACAAAGCGATATCGTTTCACGCCATGATTTGGCACTTTATATGGTCTAAATGGGTTAATACCGCGATTTAAGTCTCTTAATAAAATAAAGAGTGTTACAGCTAATCCTAAAATCGTTCCGATTACTAAATAGCCAGAACCTAATA
>CAZRJV010000068.1:0-6138 GCA_964600625.1 uncultured Acholeplasmataceae bacterium | reverse complement strand
TAATTTCATTTAATACATTAATATTAATAGGTTTATTTTGATCGGCCAATCGATACACTTCTCGTTGATAATGTGCTTCTAATAAATGAGTAACAAAATTATGATAGTAAGTTCTCGAAATCAAATTAGATAAAACATAACGTTTTAACCGCAAATCATCATTTCGTTTGTCAAAATAATCAGCCATTATTAACTCATTCATAGTTGAAGGGGCTTCAATAAAATATAATGAAGCTTCTTCGTCATAAACATTTTGATACTTACTAGCATAATGAAAATGCCCGGCATGACCTAATTCATGAGCTAACACAAAAGCTTCATTCATTTGTGAATTCCAGTTCAATAATATAAATGAACCTTTTTGATAAGGACTCGAACAAAAACCACCGGTTGATTTTCCTACATTTTGTGGAAAATCAATCCATCGCTCATCAAAAGCTCTTCTAACTAAGTCTTCATATTCCGGACCAAATACTTTCAGTGATTCAATTGAATAAGTTCTAGCTTCAGCGATTGAAATTGATGGTTCATAATCAGGATCAATTGATAAATGAAGATCTGCATATGTCATTTGATCCAATTGATAAATTTCTTTAATCAAATTAGCATATTTTTGCATCGGTTTAGAAAGTAGCTGCATGATAAGATCAATTTGTCGATCATACATATCAACAGATACTTTTTGATCATAGAGTAAATATTCAATAGTTGAATCAAAATTTTTTAACTTTCCTAAAGCTTTTTCTTTTAAAACTTGTGCCGCATAATTATTAGCTAAACCCGTTTGATATTTGCCTAAATCATGATAAAAACTTTCATAGGCTGACCTTCTAATGTTATGGTTAAGTTCATACGACCATTCGTTTTCAAACATTGTAAATGAATTTGGAAAAGATTGTTCATTAACTTCAAAATTTGCAAAACTCATATCACCAAATTTAAAACTATTATAATTTGAATATGGCAAACTTAATACAGGTGAAAGATGAGATAGAGCAATTTCAACTTTAGGATCTAACTTATGTTTTTTACTATCAATTAAATCATCAATATAACGACTAATATGTTGATGGTTCGTTTTAACTTCAATCAATACTTTATCATCAACAAGTAACAATTCATTATTGAAAAAAGTTAATTTAGTACTTAAATCATTAAATAAGATTTGAAATTCGCCGCTTCTTCTTAAATTTTGATCATTCATTTGATCAACACTAGAATGAAGACTTTGATATGAATAGGTATAAGTCATTAATTTAATAATTTCCTGAAAATCATCAATCGCTTGTCCTATTGTATCTGAACTAATTAAGTTTTGTTGATATGTATCTTGAAACTTATTGACTAAACTAGTTAGTAATTCCAGATCTTTTAGATATAATTCTTCACTTTTATATAACCTAGAGAAATCCCAGGTTTCATTTATATTTACTTCATCTCTTCTAAATATTTTTTTCGACATGTTAAAACCCCCAATGTATTTGTATTATATTATAACGTATTAATTACCGAAGATTATTTTAATTGTAACAATGTTACACTTTCGATTTGTCCCGTTTGCGGAAACATATCGATAGGTGTCGTTTCTATGATTTCATATTTTTGCGCAAGAATCTTCAAATCATCGACTAATGTTTTCGGATTACAAGAGCAATAAACAACCTTATTGGGTTGTTGTGAAACAATAAATTGTGATAATTTTTCACCAAGGCCAGAGCGTGGTGGATTAAAAATCATGATATTGGGTTTTTCATCTAGCGTTTTAGCAATTTCTAAAGTATCGCCACTATATAAATAAACATTCTTAATTCCATTTGAGATTAGTGCTTGTTTAGCAGCCTCAATAGCTGATTCATTAATTTCAATTGAGTAAACACTTTTTACTAAATCACTTATATAAATACCAATGGATGCAACACCTGCATATCCATCTAAAACAACATCGTTTTCATTAAAGGCAGCTAATCTAATTACTTCGTCATACATATTTTTTGCTTGTTTTAAATTAAGTTGGAAAAAAGAATCAGGGGCTAACAAAAACTTTTTATCACCAATCGATTCTTCTAAATATTGATCTCCATATAATAATTTTGTCTTATTGCCAAAAAAATCACGAGCTTTCAAATCTTTATTAAATGTTTCAAAAATTGATTTTACTTTTGGGTTTTTAGTAGCAATCTCATCAGCAATTGGTTGCATATCAATATGATCTTTAGTGACAAAAGTAACTTGAAAATCACCGCTTTGATTAGTTCTTACGATTATAAATCGTAAAACTCCTTTTTTCCTTTTAGGATTAAAGGCGGATATTTGATGTCGATTAAAAATCTCTAACATATTTTCAATTAATAAATCGATATTTAGACGATGAACAAGACAACCTTTAATCGGTAGTAATCTATTAGTGTCTTTATAATAAAGACCAACTTCTAATTGCCCATTAATTTCTCGAACTGGTAAGACTACTTTATTACGATAGCGATATTCATCAGGACTTAATATCGTATAATTTAATTTAGTTTTTTTAGTTTCTTTACGTAAGTTAACATTATATAAAAAGTTAATAACATTACGCTTATGTTTAATCGTTTCAAAATATGGCATATGTTGTAAATTACATCCGCCACATTCTAAATAATAAGGACAAGGTGTTTCAATACGGATCGGACTTGGCTTAAGTACTTTTAAGTCTTTACCTTCGTAATTGCCCCGGCTATTCACTTGTAATTTAACTTCAACTTCCTCTTGGACTAAAGAAAAATCGATAAAAACAGGTTTTCCTTTATAATAAGCGATTCCCTCGCCATCATTCCCTAATCTTTTTACTGTTAATTTAACTGGTTTTTGCATATTTTTCCCCTTATAAAAATAAGTGCTAATGCACTTATTTAATAATTATTATTTGTGGATTTTCATTAATTGAAATATCGCTAAAATACTCACTATAAATCTCTCCGCCATCTAATTGTAATACTAGGTTATATCTTAATGGTTCTCTTAAAACATAGCTATCATCAATTTCTTCAAGTAATTCTAAGACAGATTCTAAGACATCGGAATTAGTTTTAGTATTCTTAAATTCGTTATGATAAAAATAAATAGTCGGATCCATAGGTATCGTTTTAATAATTAATTCTTCATCAACTTCTTCACTAACTCCTGATAAACCATTGTCGAATAAATCAACTACTAAAATGCTTGCAAGCGATGTTGCAGAAAAAATGTTATTACTTAATTTGGTTTCTAATAAGATATTTTCTAATACACCCTCTTGATTAACAATCAACAAGTTTGAAAGTAAGATGTTTTGAAATTTTGATGAATTTATTTCTAAATCGGAATTAATCGCATGAATCCCAAACTTGGTGTTTTCAATAACGACATTAAATAAAGTTAATTTAGAACTATTTGCAGTCACCATTGAATCATTAGTATGCATTGATTTTAGCATAATGTCACTAAGATTAATTGATGAATCATTTATTACTAACAAATCCCCTTCTAAGACATTAAAAGTTATTGTGTGATAATTACCAAATACATTTTGATCTCCGTTTAAAATGGAACCTTCAGTAACAACTAAATTGCTTTGAAAGATTAAATCTTCATTACTTACGATATCATTTGCATGATTAACGTTAATCCCTTTAATTACTTCAACTGGTTGAATAATTTTTCTACCTTGATAAGTATAAATAATTAAATCAAATTTCTTGCCGACGGCTTCTTCTCTAAATTTAATCCGGCCATCATCAATATCTAAATAAATATCAGAAACATCTAAACCTTTATCTTCTAAGACATATTCTAAATTTCCAACTTGATTACTTCTTACTAAATAAGTTGTTGTCATAAATTCATCAATTTTTTCTAGATTATGAATGGACGCTTGAACTTCTAACTGAATTGAAAACTCGTTATTAACACCGACTTTAATAATGTCACTTTTGTGAATAAAACCAAACCCGTTTTGATGGATTTTAACATCTTCAACATCGTATCTAACTTTATAAAGGTAATAATTAATTTCATCTTTTTGATCTATTCTTACCATAAAGTCTCCGTCACGTTGAAAGACTAAGAAGCTATTATTATCGTGTCTAACTTTAAACATATTTACATTTAAAGCTTGACTATATATAATAGCGTCATCACTGATATGGATAGCATCAACAGTTGTTATTTCTTCTTCAATACATTGACCATCAAATGGTTTAAAAGTAGCACTAATATCTAAATCAGATTCGACTGTAATTTCATAACTGACAGCATTAACTTCAATTTCTTCACCGTTTAAAGTTAAGGTATCAATAATATCAAAACCTTCATTTGCAGTTGATTTAACTATTACTCTTGAACCATGAGCATAAAGTGTTTGAGTTTGATGATCATCAATAGTTAATCCTTCAGTGTCTAGATTAATACTAAAAGTATTGATAACAACATTATCATTCGTAAATGTGATAATCATATTAGGAATTACCTCAGTGTTAAATCTATTACCAGCTGCCATGAAAATTCGTTCATTAACTGATATTTCACCCGAAAAACTGTAGTTAAAAGGTGGTAAGAAAGTTACCTGACTACCAATTTTATAATAACCATCAGAACTTGGATTTTCAATTTGAATATCTAAGTTACTTGGCTTATCAATTGTTATTTTGTCATGAGTTTTTTCCAAACTATCAGCTTCAACAACTATTTTGGTAGATTCTCCTACGATGATATTGTGTGATAAGGCTTTAACCATAATTCTTTCATCATTAACAATAAGATATCCTATCTGGTGATATTGCGGTGCTTGAATGGTAATTTGGGTTCCAATAATATAGACATTATCAACGGCTTTTGGTTCAATGTTAACATTTTGGCCTAGTCCGATCGTTGTGATACTTACTCTCGATGATCCGAGTGGAATTTCTTTGAAAGTAACTTTTAAAGTAATATTTCGGTCCATAATAATTGTATATTGATACTTGACTTCGTTAACCGAAGAGTTAATATATACTTGATCAATCATTTGATTTTGAGGAACAATTTCTTCATTAACTCGTATAATTAATCTAGTTCCACTTTCAAAACGAGTGCCGTTAGTAATTTCATCGCCATGATAAACTAAAAAATTACCATCCTGTGACAATGTAAATTCGGTAACGTCTTTTTGGCATGCTGTAATAATAAAAGCACTAACTATTAATATTAATACTGCAATAATGTTTCTAAACTTCATTTTATCTCTCCAAAATCACTTTTTATTATACCATAATTTCACAAAATTGCAATATTTAATACTAGGTTTGCCAAAACTATTATTCTTAATGATTATCGTCTTAATTCTTGTCCTTAAAAAAAAGAGGATGCCCTCTTTTTTATAATCATAAACTTTCTAATGATTTCAACATGATGGTAGCGCTACTTAAATTAGTCGCTAAAGGAGTATTATGAACATCACAAATTCTTAATAATGCCGATACATCAGGTTCATGGGGTTGAGCGGTTAGCGGGTCTCTTAGAAAAATAATTAAATCGACTTTCTCCTCCGCAACCATAGCCCCTATCTGCTGGTCGCCGCCAAGGGGACCACTCATCATTTTAATAACTTCTAATCCAGTTCGATCACTAATCAACTTTCCAGTAGTACCGGTCGCAACTAATGTGTGTTTTTCTAGTAATGTTTTATTAGACATTACCAAAGCGATAATATCAGCTTTTTTATTATCGTGAGCTATTAAAGCAATTGTCATAGGTAATAGCTTTTAATTGGCTTTAAATTTTCATCTAGTTCATAAACAAGTGGTTTACCTGTTGGAATTTCGACTTTCATAATGTCATCATCTGATACATCATCAAGATATTTAACTAAAGCTCTTAAACTGTTACCATGAGCTGAGATAATAATTCTTTTACCGGCTAAGATATCTTTTTTGATATCACTATGCCAATAAACTAATACCCGATCAACAGTATCAAGTAAATGCTCGCTAGCTGGTTGTTCTTCTTCTGGCAAATCTTTATACATATCAACATTTCTTGGATGTCTTGGATCATCTAATGATAAAGCTGGTGGTCTAACATCAGCACTACGACGCCAAATATGAACTTGTTCATCACCATATTGAGCAGCCGTTTCAGCTTTGT